>NZ_JBYTBO010000010.1:0-247829 GCF_058789255.1 Pseudomonas sp. FW215-R2 | reverse complement strand
GATTCCGATGTTGTTACTAACTCCCCAAAGCCCCTCACCCCAGCCCTCTCCCGGAGGGAGAGGGGGCCGACCGCAGTGTCTCAGGTCATGCATCGACCTGAAAAACCGAGTCGATTATGGATTCCAAGCATCGACCTGAGACTCCAAGTCGATTATGGATTCAAAACAGTTCGCCCACGTCGGCGGACTTCTCGAATATCCCCCAATCAGTTCCCTCTCCCTCTGGGAGAGGGCTAGGGTGAGGGCGCTTTCGGATCAACGTCGCAATCGAAGTTCCTCCGCGATCCTGACAATCTGCTCCAAAACATCATCCATCTGCTGAATCACCTCAAGATTACTGAACCGCACCACCTCAATCCCAAGCCGCTGAAGATAGAGCGTCCGCCGCCGATCATGAACCTCTCCCGCCTTTTCATAATGCTGCCCCCCATCCAGCTCCACCGCGAACCTCAACTCCACACAATAAAAATCCAGCACAAACGGCGGGATCGGCACCTGCCGCCGAAATTTCAGCCCCGCCACCTGCCGCGCACGCAGCCTTTGCCAAAGCATCTGCTCGCAATCGGTCTGGCTGGCGCGCAACCGGCGGGCGAATCGGCGTTGGTCGAGGGTAGGGCGATTTTGCATGCTTCACGTCCTTGTGAAGTGGGATGGAAGATTCACTGTAGACCAGACCAACAGCCAGTGCCGCCATCGCCAGTCTGCTGATTGAGTCCAAGAACTGGATGGGTTGAGTCCATTACAGATTCACCACCAATCGACCACGTCGGTGTACTTCTCGAATATCCCCCGATCGGTCCCCTCTCCCTTCGGGCGGTCCGACGTTTCGGGAGGGTTAGGGTGAGGGCTCGGCGATATCGGATCCAGTCAAAACCTCCCGAAACGTCTCCACCAACGGCCGCAAATTAATCCTGTGCCAAGCCGCCCACAGCGGCGTGGTAAATGCCAGCCACGGCACCTCCCGCAACACCACACCCGGCGGGGCGTTGTGGCTCAGGCCTTTCTGGATCATTGCAATCCCCAGCCCCGAAGCAACCAGCCCCAGCGCGGTGAACGGCTCGGTCGCCTGCATCCGTACATCCGGGGTGAAGCCGGCGCGCAGGCAGGCACTCACAAAATCGTCGCCCGCGTCCTGACGGGGTTGTACGCCGATCCACTCCTGAGTGGCCAGATCCTCCGGGCTCAGCGATGCCTGTGCGGCCAATGGATGCTGCTCCGGCAGCGCCAGCAGCATCGGATCGTCCAGCACCTGGAAGCCCAGCAAGTCAGGATCGTCGGTCGTCGGCGGTTCGCTGACCAGTGCGATATCGAGGCTACGCTGACGCAGGCCTTCGAGTTGTTCGGCGGAGCTGAGGTTGTACAGCGCGACATGCACGTTCGGCCGATCTGCCCGCAACACGCGCAAGGCATTGGGCAATACGCCCGCGTGCATGGCGTTCTCGATGTAGCCGATGCACAAGCCACCTTCTTCTCCACGGCCCAGGCGTTTGCCGAGGGATTCCAGGCGATTGGCGTGGGTCAGCAAGGCGCGGGTTTCGGCAAGGAACGTATGGCCGTCGCGGGTCAGGCGGATGCGTTGCTGGCTGCGTTCGAACAGGGTCAGGCCCAGGCGCTCTTCGAGCTGGGCGATCTGCCGGCTCAGGGGCGACTGGGAAATGTGCAGGCGCTCGGCCGCGCGGCCGACGTGCTCTTCCTCGGCGACGACCACGAAGTAGCGCAATTGGCGGAAATCGATCATGTCAGACCTATAGGGACTCAAGTGCTGCGCATTATGTCTTGGACGGTCTGAGTGTCGCAATCTAGGATCTGCTCAACGGTCAACCACGACCCAGACACTACGAGGAAATCCCCATGAGCTTGAAAGACAAACTGCCCGGCCAACTGGGCTTCGGCACCGCGCCACTGGGCAACATGTTCCGCGCCATTCCCGAGGAAGAAGCCCAGGCCACCGTGCATGCGGCGTGGGATGCCGGCGTGCGTTACTTCGACACCGCGCCGTTCTACGGCTCGGGCCTGTCGGAAATCCGCCTCGGCGAAGCACTGTCCCGCTACAAGCGCGATGACTATGTGCTCAGCACCAAGGTCGGCCGGGTCATTCTCGATGAAGTCGAAGACGCCGCCGCCCGGGATCTGGGCGAAAAGAGCGGGGTATTCGAACACGGTCGCCCGAACAGGATCGTCAACGACTACAGCGCCGACGCCACCCTGCGCTCGATTGAAGACAGCCTCGAACGCCTGAAAACCGATCGCCTCGACATCGTCTGGGTGCACGACATCGCTCAGGACTTCTACGGCGACCAATGGCTGGAGTATTTCAATCAGGCCCGCACCGGGGCCTTCAAAGTCCTGACCCGCCTGCGTGAAGAAGGCGTGATCAAGGGCTGGGGCCTGGGCGTGAATAAAGTCGAGCCGTGCGAGTTGACGCTCGACCTGACCGAGGCGCAGCCTGACGGCTTCCTGTTGGCCGGCCGCTACACCTTGCTCGATCACGACCGCGCCTTGCAGCGTCTGATGGATTCGGCGCGGGCGCAGAACGTTGAAATCGTTGTTGGCGGCCCATATAGCTCGGGAATCCTGGCCGGTGGCGCGCACTTCGAATACCAGAAGGCCAGCCCGCAAATCATTGCCAAGGTCGAGCAGATCAAACGCATCGCCGCCGTCCACAGCGTGGATGTCAAAGCGGCTGCACTACAATTCTCGCTGGCCAATCCGGCCGTGGCGGCAGTGATTCCCGGCGCGAGCAAACCGGGGCGCATCGCTGAAGATGTAGCGGCGCTGTCGGCGGTCATTCCGGCCGGTTTCTGGCAGGCCATGCGTGAAGCGAAACTGGTGTCCGAACGTGCACCATTACCTATCGACGAGGTGAAAGCATGAAGATCGATCTGAGCGGGAAACTGGCGATTGTCAGCGGCAGCACGGCAGGTATCGGTTTGGGCATCAGCCAGTCGCTGGCCGAGGCGGGCGCCACGGTGGTGGTGATCGGTCGCGACGCGGCCAAGGTCGAGCAGGCACTGGCGAGCATTCGGCAAGCCGTTCCGGGCGCGAAACTGCGCGGTCTGACGGCGGATCTGGGCACGGCCGAAGGCGCGCAGAAACTGTTCGCCGCCGAACCGAAAGCCGACATCCTGGTGAACAACCTCGGGATCTACAACGCCGTGGACTTCTTCGATGCGCCCGACGATGAGTGGACGCGCTTCTATGAAATCAACGTGATCTCCGGCGTGCGCCTGTCGCGACATTACGTGCCGGCGATGGTCGAGCAGGGCTGGGGGCGGGTGATCTTCCTGTCTTCGGAATCCGGCGTGGCCACCCCGGCCGACATGATCAACTACGGCGTGACCAAAAGCGCCAACCTCGCGGTGTCCCATGGCCTGGCCAAACGCTTGGCCGGCACCGGGGTGACGGTCAATGCAATCCTGCCGGGGCCGACCTTCACCGACGGCGTCGAAGAGATGCTCAAGGATGCCGCCGCCGAGTCCGGCCGTAGCTTGCGGGACGAAGCCGACGCGTTTGTGCGCAGGGCCCGTCCGACCTCGATCATCCAGCGCGTGGCCAATGTCGAAGAAGTCGCGCACCTGGTGACCTACATCGCTTCACCGCTGTCCTCGGCCACCACCGGCGCGGCATTGCGCGTCGACGGCGGCGTGGTCGACAGCCTGGCAATCTGAATTCCTCAAGAGAGACGTTTATTTATGGCAACAGCATCAGCATTCATCGACATCCCGGCCTCGGCCGATCAGGTCTGGCAACTGATCGGCGGCTTCAACACGCTGCCGGACTGGCTGCCGTTCATTCCCAAGAGTGAGCTGAGCGACGGTGGCCGCGTACGCACCCTGCAAACCGCCGACGGCGCGGTGGTGATCGAGCGTCTGGAGACGTTCGATAACGCGGGCAAGACCTACAGCTACTCGATCGAGCAGGCACCGTTTCCGGCCACGGATTATCTGGCGACGATTCGCGTCGAAGCCCAAGGGCAGGGCGCGCGGGTGACGTGGTCGGGACGCTTCACGGCCAAGGGCGTGAGCGATGAGGAAGTGGTGGCGCTGTTCAGCGGCATCTATCAGGGCGGCCTCGAAGCGCTGCGCGCTAACTACCCGGCCTGAGTTGATCGTTCCCACGCTCCGCGTGGGAATGCAGCCCGGGACGCTCTGCGTCCCATTCGAGAGCTGGAACGCGGAGCGTCCCTTGAGGAATTCCCACGCAGAGCGTGGGAACTATCTCTGCCAAACGATCAGGTCTGTGAAATCAGCCTCTGCCGGCAATCAAGCACCAGTTTCGCCCCGCCCAGATCGCTGCGACCCACCTCAAGACTGAACCCGTGCAGGCTGACAATCGCCGCAACGATCGACAGGCCCAGTCCGAAACCGCTTTGCGGTTGCCCACCCTCTGCACGATAGAAGCGCTGGAACACTGCTTCCCGTTCCGACTCGGGAATGCCGGGGCCGGAGTCGTGCACCTCGATCCGTGTATGCCCTGCATCATTCACCCCACGCAAAATCACCGTGCCTCCCGGCGGGGTGAACTTGATCGAGTTGCTCAACAGGTTGGCCAGCGCCTCGAACAACAGCGCCCGGTCACCATTGAGCATCGGCAGGGTTTCGGGCATGTTCAGCTCGAAACGCAGTTCGTCTTCCTCGGCCAGCGGCAGGTAGAACTCATGCAGTTCCTGCAGCAGTCGCACCGGATCGAGCTCGACGAATCCCGAACGCCGCTGGCGATCTTCCAGTTCGGAAATCCTCAGCAAACCGCGAAAACGCGCCATCAGCGTATCGGCTTCAGCCAGTACCAGATCCAGTTGCGCCGCTTCCGGCGAGCCTTCGCCGGCCTGTTGCTGCATGCGATACAACTGCGCCCGCAAACGCGTCAGCGGAGTGCGCAAGTCGTGGGCGATGTTGTCGCACACGCCTTTGACTTCGTTCATCAGACGCTCGATGCGATCGAGCATGGCGTTGACGATGGCGGCGAGCATGTCCAGTTCGTCGCGGCGATTGGACACGGGCAATCGATGAGTCAGGTCTCCGGCGACAATCGACTGGGCACTGGCCTGAATCGCGCGGATCCGCCGCAACGGCCGGCGCCGCAGCAAATGCCAGCCGATGACCCCCGGTACGATTGTCAGCGAAACGCCCCAGAGCAATGCACGCAGAATGATGCGGGTCACGGCGAACAGCGAACCGTTGTCGCGCACCAGCACCAGCCAGCGACCGTCGCGGGTCGGGGTGGCGACCGCATCGCAACTGTCGGCGGGCAGGGTCGGATCGTCGGATTCGGAACAGTCGCGCAATTCGTGGATCTTGCCGTCCAGCGGCAGGCCCGCAGGCATTTGCTGCAAAGCCCCGCCGAGGTAGGTGTGGTCGGCGGCAAACAGGCCGTAGGCATCGATGCCGCGGATATCGAACGTCATGCTGGCGGCGAGTGCATCCTCGAGCTGCTCGCCGCGAAAGTGCGAGAACAGATGCTGACGCTGCATCAGCGAATGTTTGGCCAGGCTGTCGAGGTAACCGGAGACCTCGAAATACATGACCCCCATGAGGATCCCGCTCCAGGCCACGAACAACGAACTGTAAAGCGCCAGCAACCGGCTGCTGGAGGAACGCCAACCGTCAGACGGGTTCGGCAATGACATAACCCGAGCCTCGCACCGTACGGATCAGCGGGACATTGCCCGGCGGGTCGATCTTCTTGCGCAGGCGACCGATGTGGACGTCGATCAGGTTGGTCCCCGGGTCGAAGTGATAACCCCAGACTTCCTCGAAAATCATCATCCGCGACAGGATCTGGCCGCTGTTGCGCATCAGGAATTCCAGCAACTTGTATTCGGTGGGCAACAGCGTCAGCACCTGCTCGGCGCGGCTGGCTTCATGGCTGATCAGGTCGAGCTCAAGGTCCGCTACGCGCAGGGTGGTCGGCTGGGTGCCGCCATTGTGCTGCCGGCGCAGCAACACTTCGACCCGGGCCGCCATTTCGTCGGTGGCGAACGGTTTGGTCAGGTAATCGTCACCGCCGGCGCGCAGGCCGCGCACGCGCTCATCGACGTCGGACAACGCGCTGATCATCAGGATCGGCGTGGACACACCCATGGTGCGCAGGGTGGTGACGATGGCCAGACCATCGAGTTCGGGCAGCATGCGGTCGAGGGTGATCAGGTCGTAGTTGCCGCTGACGGCGCGGTCCAGGCCTTCGCGGCCGTTGTCGACCCAATCCACGTCGAGCCCGTGGCTGCTGAGTTCGGCGACGATTTCCCGGGCGGTCACGGCGTCGTCTTCGATGGTCAAGATGCGAGTCATGGTGGGCCTGCTGATCGGTTCAAACGGAATGGCAGCATTTTGCCAAGATTTTGCAATAACGCTTTAAATTAACTTTCATGTTGTAGTTGATACAAACGCAAATGACCCACCGTGGTTGCCGATTTATTTCCCGAAACATTGATATCATCTGGCCATATTTTCGAGGGAGAGATTCCGTGGGCAAGTTGATTCGCGGTGGCTGGATGCCGATGGCCGGGATGCTTCTGGCGCTGCTAAGTGCTTCGGCATTGGCCGCCAATACCCCGTGTTCCGGGAAGAAGGGTGGCATCGATCGCTGCGATGGCGATCTGTTTCTATGTAATGACGGCTCCATCAGCGGCTCGAAAAAGAGTTGCGCTGCGATGTTCGGCATCCGTGAACAGGCGCGGCCGCAGCAGTTTCTGCAAACCAATGACGGCTGTGATTGTGGCACCGGTTCGTTCTGCACCGGGCCACGCGGCGGCGTGTATTGCCTGACGCCCAGCGGCAAGAAGAGCTACAAACGCAAGTAAGCGGTTTTGTGCCAATGCATAAAACCCGCTGCTATCGAACCGTTGTTGCAAATTGCATGGTTCTTGGAAGTTCAGTCTTTTTAAGTGAATGAATTCAAACGATTTATTTAATGTTGGCGACTGGCACGGTCACTGCAATTCATCTGCTGACGAGTTGTAACACCATTTTTCATGCCGGGAGCAGAACAACAATGAATAGATCCTCTGATGGGTTTTATCCTGCCTTCGAAGGCGAGTCGAGCAACGTCTCAGGGGTGTCCTGGGGCGCGATCTTCGCCGGGGCCGCGGCCGCTGCGGCACTGTCGTTGATTCTGGTACTGCTTGGTTTCGGTCTGGGCTTCTCCGCTGTTTCACCGTGGGCCGGGGAGGGCGTCAGCGCCAAGGGCCTGGGCATTTCGACAATCGTCTGGCTGGCGGCGACGCAAATCATCGCTTCCGGCCTGGGTGGCTACATCGCCGGTCGCCTGCGGGTGAAGTGGGCGAACATGCACGGTGACGAGGTGTATTTCCGCGACACCGCCCATGGCTTCCTTGCCTGGTGCGTGGCCACGCTGGTTACTGCGACGCTGGTGGTCGGCTCGGTCAGCAGCATCGTCAGCGGTGGTGTGCAGGCCGGTGCGAGTGTCGCCGGTGGTGCGGCCAGTGCCATGACTCAGGCGGCCGGGACTGCAGCGGCGAACACCGACAGCAACCAGTACGGCTACTTCGTCGACAGCCTGTTCCGCGATGACCGTCCTGCCGCTGTCAGCGATGACGCCGCTCGCGGCACCGTGACCCGGATCTTCGCCCAGAGCCTGGCCAATGGTCAGCTCAGCCCCGAGGATCGTACCTACCTTGCACAACTGGTCGCGCAACGGACCAATCTGACCCAGGCCGACGCCGAACGTCGCGTCGATGAAATCTACGCCCGTACGCAAAAAGCCATTGCCGACGCCAAGGTCAAAGCACAGCAAGCCGCTGACACCGCCGCCAAAGTCGCTGCCTGGACTTCGCTGTGGATGTTCATCGCGCTGCTGGCCGGTGCGTTCTTCGCCAGTCTGTCGGCCACCTTCGGCGGTCGCCGCCGGGATGCGGTCGAGTACGTTGAAGTCGAAACCTACACCACGGCCACACTGCCTCCGGTCCGTTAACAAGGAGAATCACCATGCGCTCACTACTGCTGTTTTTCCTCGGCGTGCCAATCCCGATCATCATTCTGATCGCTTTGTTTGTGCACTGATCCCTCTGGGGCTTGTGCCTCGGCCGCTTCCACCTTCGGGTGGAAACGGCTTTTTGCTTTCTAAAGGGCCAGCAGCCAGAATCGACGCGGCAAGCGGATCGGCCGCTTCAATTTCTGTTTAAGGATGAAGACGTTGGACAAGAAGGAAATCAAACGGCAGCTGGATGAGATGCTGGACGCCGGGCGCTCGAAGACCGAAACCTTCAAGGCGTTTTCGGGCGGGGCGGTCAAGGATCGGGTGCTGGCTTACTGGATTGGTTCACGCATTGACCCGGCGCTGCGCCGCCAGTATGCACGCAAGGTCACGATCCTGATCGTGCTGACCTGCATTCAGGCATTGCTCGGCGCGCTCGCCGGATTTGTCCTGGGCTGGGACTCAGGCATCGGATTGGCCCTGACGCTCATGCTGATCGGCGGTGGTATCCCGCTGCTGTTTGCCTGGGGTTTCTACAAATACTCCGCTCAGACCTACACCGTCTTCGTGATCCTTACGCTCAGCCAGGTTTCACGCCTGTTCAAGGACTACGCCGAAGACCCGATCTCCACCCTGATCGGCGTCGGCCTCACATTGGCCATGGTCTATTTTGTCGTGTGGCTGAAAACCAAGTTGTTCCCTGACCTCGGTTTCATCGGTTCGAAAAAGATCAAAGGGCAGTTCGTGTTTTCCAACTGATCGGCGGCAGAACCGTACAGTCATTTCCATGGCCTGGATCAATATTCTTCTGCGCGATATCCCCTACCGTGAATTTTCCAGGCCCTTGCCGCTGGATCGACTACATTGCTTGCGCGCACGTTGCTGCGCGAGCGGAACCAACCTGCCGGCCCGATAGAGAGAGATAACCCCCACGTGTCGGCAAGGTGTAGTGCAGCAAGGAGCTGTTTCAACCTCACCTGAACTTTTCACGGATGATCATCGCAATGCACTGCCTAGAAAGAACCTTCGATATCCAGCCCTTGGCGCAGGCGGATATGACTGTCCACATCAACGGCCAACCGGTCACCGCCGCCATCGGCGAAACTGTGCTCAGCGTCATTCAGTCTCTCGGCGTGCGCCAGGTCGCGCGCAACGATCACAACCAGATCAGTGGCGCCTATTGCGGGATGGGCGTGTGTCAGTGCTGCCTGGTGAAAATCAACGGCCGGCACAAACGCCGTGCCTGCCAGACCGTGGTGCGTGACGGCATGCACATCGAAACCCAGGCTAACCGCATTCACGGTCAGGAGGCGCTATGAGCCAGCATCCGGTCATCGTCGGCGGTGGGCCGGCGGGGATGGCGGCGGCCATCGAACTGGCGCGCCATGGTGTGCGCAGCACATTGCTTGAGGAGGCGTCGCGCCTGGGTGGTGTGGTCTATCGCGGGCCGCTGCGTGACGGCGTGCAACTGGATTACCTGGGGCCGCGCTATTCCGAAGCACTGAGCAAATTGCACGGCGACTTTCAGGAGCAGGCCGGGCTGATCGATGTGCGCCTGCATCACCGTGTGGTCGGCGCCGAAGGCACCCGCTCGCTAGTCGTGCTCGATGGCGATGAGCGTCTGCACGAAATCAGCTATCCGCAACTGCTGCTGGCCGCCGGTTGCCATGAGCGCAGCGTGCCGTTTCCCGGCTGGACGTTGCCGGGCGTGATCATGCTCGGCGGCCTGCAATTGCAGATCAAGAGTGGCGTGGTCAAACCGCAGGGCCCAGTGGTGATCGCCGGCACCGGGCCGCTGTTGCCGCTGGTGGCGACCCAGTTGCACGCGTCAGGCGTGAGTGTTGCCGGTGTCTACGAGGCCTGCGCGTTCGGCAAGATTGCCAAGGAAAGCCTGGCGCTTCTGAACAAGCCGCAACTGTTCCTTGATGGCTTGAGCATGCTCGCCTACCTGAAACTGCACGGCATCCCGATGAACTACGGCTGGGGCGTGGTCGAGGCACACGGCGAAGGCGAATTGAAAAGCGTCAGCGTGGCACCGTACTCGGCGACGTGGGAACCGGACATGAGCCGCGTCGAACGCTTCGAAGCGAAGACGCTTGCGGTCGGTTACGGCTTCATTCCGCGTACCCAGTTGAGCCAGCAAATGGGCCTGGATCACGGCTTCAGCGACGACGGTTACCTGCGCGCCAACGCCAACATCTGGCAGCAAAGCAGCGAGCCCCACGTGCATCTGGCCGGTGACATGGGCGGGATTCGCGGCGGTGAAGCGGCGATGCTGGCCGGCAAGATCGCCGCCACTTCGATCCTGCTGCAACGCGGTGTGCTGGAAGAGGAACTGGCGCGGGTCCGTCGCGACCGCTATCTGAGCAAACTCAAAGCCATCGTGCGTTTCCGCGCGGCGGTGGATCGCTACACCGAACGCGGCGTCGGGCAAATCGCATTGCCGGCGGCAGACACGGTGATCTGCCGCTGTGAACACGCGACTCGCGCCGACATCGACCGGGCGCTGGAGCAGGGCGTGCAAGACATCGCCAGCCTGAAAATGCGCACCCGCGTGAGCATGGGCGACTGTCAGGGGCGGATGTGCGTCGGCTATTGCAGCGACCGTTTGCGTCAGGCCACCGGGCGCAAGGATGTCGGCTGGCTGCGGCCGCGTTTCCCGGTCGATCCGATTCCTTTTTCCGCGTTCCAGTCCCTCGGCACGGAGGCCGTTTCCCATGAGTAAGTTCTATGACGTGGTCATCGCCGGCGGCGGTGTGATCGGCGCGTCCATCGCCTATCAGTTGTCCAAGCGCAAAAATCTCAAGGTCGCGATGATCGACGCCAAGCGCCCGGGCAACGCGACCCGCGCCTCGGCCGGCGGCTTGTGGGCCATCGGTGAGTCGGTGGGACTGGGCTGCGGGGTGATTTTCTTCCGCATGATGTCGGCCAACCGCAAGCGCGAAACCCAAGGCGCGGCGGTGGCGGTGGATTCCAGCACGCCGCACATCCTGCCGCCGTCGTTCTTCGACTTCGCCTTGCAGTCCAACGCGCTGTACCCGGCGCTGCACCGTGAGCTGAAAGACAACCACGGGATGGATTTCAAGTTCGAAAAGACCGGGCTCAAGTTCGTCATTTATGACGATGAAGACCGGTTGTACGCCGAGCACATCGTCGGCTGCATTCCGCACCTGGCCGATCAGGTGCGCTGGCTCGATCAGGCGGCATTGCGCGAGTCCGAGCCGAGCGTCAGTCATGAAGCGCGCGGTGCGCTGGAGTTTCTCTGCGATCACCAGGTCAGCCCGTTCCGCCTCGCCGACGCCTATGCCGAAGGCGCCCGGCAGAATGGCGTGGACATGTACGTCAACACCAACATCACCGGCGTTCTGCATCACGGTACGCGGGTGACCGGCGTGCAAACGGCCGAAGCCGGGGTATTTCACTGCAAGACCCTGATCAACGCCGCCGGTGCGTGGGCGGCAGATCTCAGCGAGTGGGCCACTGGCGTGCGCATTCCGGTGAAACCGGTGAAAGGGCAGATTTTGTTGACCGAACGCCTGCCGAAAATCCTCAACGGTTGCCTGACCACCAGCGATTGCTACATGGCGCAGAAGGACAACGGCGAGATCCTGATCGGCAGCACCACCGAGGACAAAGGCTTCGACGTCACCACCACCTGGCCGGAAATCGCCGGGCTGGTGCAGGGAGCGGTGCGTTGTCTGCCGGAACTGGCGGACATCAACCTCAAGCGCACCTGGGCCGGGCTGCGGCCGGGCTCGCCGGATGAGTTGCCGATTCTCGGGCCCATGGCCGGGGTGGACGGCTACCTGAACGCCTGCGGGCATTTCCGCACCGGCGTGCTGACGTCGGCGATTACCGGGGTGTTGCTGGATAAGCTGGTCAACGATGAGCCGCTGCCGCTGGACATCACGCCGTTTCTGGCGGATCGGTTTGAAGTGGCGTCGGCCAAGGAAGAGAGGGAGCTGGAGATAGCCTGAGCCTGCTGGCTCCCACGAGATCGTTCCCACGCTCCGCGTGGGAATGCCTCAAGGGACGCTCCGCGTTCCAGCTCCGGGAGGGACGCGGAGCGTCCCGGGCTGCATTCCCACGCAGAGCGTGGGAACGATCAGGGTCAGGTCAGGACTTGCCCGATTGTTCTTCCAGTTGATCCGACTCGAACAGTCTGGCCAGTTCCGCCCGCGCTTCCTGTGCGGTCTGCAGCACTTTGGCCGCGTCGTCGTACACCGCGTGTTGGGCCTCCAGTACCTGTTCGTCGTGGTGCTTGAAGCGCTTGATCCGCGCATCGGCCTGGGCCTGGGTCAAGCCGAGGCCGACCAAGGTGCGACGGCTCATTTCCAGGCTGGAGTAATAGGTCTCCCGGATCGGGTCGGCGCCGACATCCACCAAACGATGAACGTGCTGCCGGTTACGCGCCCGGGCGATGATCTTCATGTGCGGGTAGAGCTTGCGCACGATCTCGGCGGTCTTGATGTTGGTCTCCGGATCGTCCGTGGCAATCACGAAATATTCCGCTTCACCGACCTTGGCCGCGCTGAGGATTTCCGGACGCATCGGGTCACCGTAGAACACCGGCACGCCGCCGAAACTGCGCGACAGTTCGATGGTTTCCACCGAGGTGTCCAGCGCCACGAACTTGATGTTCTGCGCCCGCAGGATCCGCGCCACGATCTGGCCCATCCGGCCCATGCCGGCGATGACCACCCGTGGAGTTTCGGTGTCGATCTGGCGGAATTTCTCCGGCACTTCCACTGGCTGCACCTTCGGGCTGACCAGCCGTGCGCAAATCAATAGCAGCAACGGCGTGACGGCCATCGACAGGGTGATGGTCAGCACCAGCAGGTCGTACAGACGCGGCTCGAACAGACCTTGATCGCGACCGATCTTGAACACCACGAATGCAAATTCACCACCCGCCGCCAGCACGATGCCCAGGCGAATCGCACTGACCTTGTTCAACCCACCGGCCAGACGCCCGACCACAAACAACAGTGGCAACTTCAGCGCAATCAGCAACAGCGTCAGCCCCAGCACCGTGATCGGTGCGCTCAGCAGCAGACTGAGGTTGGCGCCCATGCCGACGCTGATGAAGAACAGCCCCAGCAGCAGGCCTTTGAACGGCTCGATCTGCGCTTCCAGCTCATGACGATATTCCGAGTCCGCCAGCAGCAATCCGGCGAGAAACGCGCCCAGCGCCATCGACACACCGACCATGTCCATCAGCCACGCGGTGCCGATGACCACCAGCAACGCGGTGGCGGTAGACACCTCCGGCAGACCGGTTTTCGCCACCACGCGGAACACCGGACGCAACAGATATCGCCCGCCAATCACCACCACGGCGATGCTGCCCAAGACCTGCAAACTGTGGCGCACATCGTCGGCAGTGCTGGTGTGGTGATCGACGCCCGCGAGCATCGGCACCAGGGCGATCAGCGGGATCGCGGCGATGTCCTGGAACAGCAAAATTGCAAACGCCAGACGACCGTGGGGGCTGGTCAGTTCCTTGCGCTCGGCGAGGCTTTGCAGACCGAACGCGGTGGACGACAGGGCCAGACCCAGGCCCAGAACAATCGCGCTGTTCAACGGCTGGCCGAACACCGACAACGCCAGTACGCCAATCACCGAACCGGTCAAAAGCACCTGCGCCAGACCGACGCCGAACACCGATTTGCGCATCACCCACAAGCGTCGCGGCGAAAGCTCCAGACCGATGATGAACAGCAGCAACACCACGCCCAGCTCGGAGATATGGCTGACGCTTTGCGGATTGCCGATCAGGCCCAGCACCGACGGGCCGATGATCACCCCGGCAAACAGATAACCGAGCACCGCGCCCAGTTGCAGGCGCTTGGCCAGGGGAACGGTAAGCACTGCCGCGAACAGAAATACGACAGCGGCTTGCAACAGGTTGCCTTCATGGGGCATGGCACAACTCCATAACACGGTACGACGGGAGGGCAAGGATAAAGGCTCGTCCCATGGCACACCACCTGCGGGGGAAACTGATGTGGTGGGTGGCGGTTTCTGATGATGCTGTTCATCTTTGAACCGTCAGGCGATATCTGGTCATGTAAAGTTCTACTTTGGTCTTAGAGAGTTGGAGAGTGTTTCTCTGGAACAGCGACTAAAAAGTTCGGGTTTGTGGGGGAGAGTTTTATCCGGTCATGCAACTTGTATGACGGGTGTAATGTTGCGAAGAGGGTTGCTTGACTCGCCGGTATTGCTCAATAAAAGCAGCAGCTTATTCGATCAGTCGAAGTCTTTTTTATGGTTTTTAAAAGCAGAGCAGGGTGGTTGTGTGGACTAGGTAGTTCATTAAATTATTTTGTTTGTGAAACTTTCGTAACAGTGATTGACAATGCAATTCCTCCGAACTTACTATTTTCCCCGCAAAAGCAGGTCGTTAAATGATCGTTGCAGGGAGTTTGCAAATAACGATTGTTTATCCCGTTTCACTGCAAACAAGAAGTCTGCGGCGAGGCGGTTGCGACCACACACCTGTGTTGTGCTGGCCGCCTGGCAAGGCGCCGCTGCAAGTATCAGGTCTCATTCGACAGGGTGGGCAGGAAAGCCCGCTTGAAGTTAAGTTTTCATAAGGATTTGAAACCTTGTACTCGAATTCCAAGGGGGCGGCACGCCCGTTATCTGTGCCTGTCCGGCTCGCTTGCGACACGCCCCGCGTGGTGGCTGCCAAGCGTTTGCCCGTTGACGCGGCGCCCATCTTCAAAACATCCAACAACGTAATGTGCACTCGGCATTTCTCGACGTCGAACGTGCGCATTTTGCCCTTGGCCCGGCGGGCTACCGAGCATTCGTTCATTTTCATCTCGCGTTTCAGGCGGCGGGCCGGGCGCTTCTAATTTCCAGAATTTCAGTCAAACGTCTTTAAACCACGCTCTTCGTGGCGGCCGGATGCTGTACTTGATTTGAAGCGCACTCGCGAACTTTAGATTTATGTCCGGGATTTTTTAGTTATTTAAACCTACGGCAATGGTCGGGAATTGTTTGTTTTAAAGTTTACCGACGGTTTGCGCGAGCGCACCAGGGAAAGTTGTGCCCCGGGGTTGTTGGCTTGACGGAATAGTGGCGTCAATGATTTTGCGATGAATGAGTATTCGAGCGGTTGCGAACCGCTTGTTTCAGGTCTTGCAAGAGGGGCCTGACGGCGAAGGTGTAACTCTCGGGATCTGATGGAAGATCACTGTAAGTACTGAATTCGCATTCGCTGTAGTGGATAAACAAGCACATTTAACGTGAAGTTTTCATAAGGATTTGAAACTGTGTACTCAGACGCCATTGATCCGGAACACCTGCGGCTTCAGTCCGACAAACACTCACAGGGGACGCCCACGGCAGCGGCCGGGAAAGGGGCAGATGCAGCGTCGCAGTCTGGCCGCCAGCCTGAGGCTCACTCCCTCTATTCGCGTGAATCCGCGACGCCGAACGGGCGCATTTTCCTGAGTGGTCAGCAGGCGCTCGTGAGGTTGCTTCTGTCCCAGTCGGCGCTGGACCGGGCCAACGGCTTGCGCACCGCCGGGTTCGTCAGCGGCTATCGCGGTTCGCCTCTGGGTGGCGTGGATCGGGAGTTGATGAAAAGCAAAGACGTGCTGGAAAGCGCAGATATCCGCTTCCTGCCTGCCATCAACGAAGATCTGGCGGCCACGGCACTGATCGGCACTCAACGCGTCGAGACCGATCCGAAAAAGCGCTTTGACGGTGTCTATGGCCTTTGGTACGGCAAGGGCCCTGGCGTCGACCGCTCCGGGGACGCGATCAAGCATGGCAACTTCTACGGATCATCGCCCAACGGGGGCGTCCTGGTGGTCACCGGCGACGACCATGGCTGCGTTTCGTCGTCGATGTCCCATCAGTCCGACCGCACCCTGATGGCCTGGGGGCTGCCGGTGATTCACCCGGCGGGACTGGCCGATTACGAACGCTGCGGCCTGTGGGGCTGGGCGTTGTCGCGGGTGTCCGGGCTATGGGTCGGCTTCAAGGCCATCACCGAGACTGTTGAGGCCACCACCTCCGTCGAGTCGTCCCCGTTGCCAGGATTCGTCACGCCCGATATCGATCCGGGGCCGGACGGCCTGCACTGGCGCTGGCCCGACCTGCCGGGCATGCAGATCGAGCGGCGGCTTCCCTACAAATTCGACGCTGCCCGCGCATTTGCGCTGGCCAACCCGATCGATATCGCCGTGACGGCACCGGAGCAGCCGAGGCTGGTGATCGGTGCAATCGGCAAGGCCTATGGCGATGTACGCCAGGCCTTGCAGCAGGGCGGGGTTTCGCTTGAACAGCTGGAAAGTGCCGGTGTGGCACTGCTGAAGATCAATCTGGTCTACCCGCTGTCACCGGTGCTGGAGGCCTGGGCGAAGCGGGCCGATCAGGTGCTGATCGTCGAAGAGAAGCAAGCCATCGTCGAAGAGCAACTCAAGCAAGCGCTCTACAACGCGGAGTCCGGGCAGCGTGCCGTCATCCTGGGCAAGCGTGACGAAAGCGGCGCTCCGTTGATCTCGGATCACGAAGAACTGAGGCCGTCGCGCCTCGCGACGATGCTTCAACAACGGCTGCAAGGTCTGGGCATCACACTGAGAGTGCCCGAGTACTGGTATCTGCCTGCGGTTAGCCGGACTCATGACTGGATCCGCCGTACGCCGTACCTGTGTTCGGGTTGCCCGCACAACACCTCCACCCGAGTGCCGGAAGGCAGCGAGGCGCGGCTCGGTATCGGCTGCCACGCGATGGCGGCGCGCATGCCGGAACGTGCAACCAGCGGCAGCGTGCAGATGGGGGGCGAAGGGGTCGACTGGCTGGGGCAGGCGCCCTTCGTCGAAACCCCTCACATTTTCCAGAACATCGGCGACGGTACGTTTTTCCATTCTGGCTATCTGGCAATCCGTCAGGCCATTGCGGCCGGCGCGACCATCACCTACAAGCTGCTGCACAACGATGCGGTGGCCATGACTGGCGGCCAGCCGATCGACGGCAAACTGACGGTCAAGAAAGCCGTCGAACTGATGCAAGCCGAAGGCGCCCACCGGGTCGTGGTGGTGGCGGACGATCCGCAACGCTTCGAAGCGCCGGGCAGCCTTCCGCAGGGTGTCGAGCTGTTCCACCGTGAGCGGCTGGAAGAGGTTCAGCGACAGTTGCGCGAGACACGGGGTGTCAGTGTGCTGGTGTTCGATCAGGTCTGCGCCATCGAGGGGCGTCGGCGCAAGAAACAGTTGCCGACGCCTGTCATGAAAACCGAAGTATTGATCAACGAAGCCGTGTGCGAAGGCTGTGGCGACTGTCAGGTCAAGTCCAATTGCCTGTCCGTGACACCGGTCGCGACTCCGTTCGGCACCAAGCGCCGGATTGATCCTCACGGATGCAACACTGATCTGTCCTGCATCAAGGGCTTCTGCCCGAGCTTTGTCACGGTGACCGGCAAACCGCGCGCGCAATACCGTCGGCAAGCCGACAGCCGCCAGGTTCTGGCCCGCGCCGAGGCACTGGCACTGCCGTCTTCGTGCTCACTCGAAACCCCGTATGAAATGCTGCTGGCAGGCATCGGCGGCACCGGAATCGTGACGGTGGCACGCACGGTTGCCCTGGCTGCGCATCTGGACGGCCGGGCGGTCAGCGTGCTCGATTTCACCGGGTTCGCCCAGAAGGGCGGGTCGGTGCTCAGCCATGTGCGTCTGGCTAACGCGGCTGACGTGCTGCACCAGCACCGCATCGACCTGGGTGGTGCCGACCTGTTGCTTGCGGCCGATCTGGTGGTCGCCAGCGAAGACGATGCATTGACGACACTGCGGGCAGGTAAAACGGTGGTCATCGCCAACACCGCCCAGACCCAGACGGGAGCGATGCTGCGCAATACCGAATTGCGCATCGAAACCGCCGCGATTCAAGCCTTCCTCAAGCAACGGGTGGGTGCCGAGCACTACCACGCGCTGGATGCGGCACAACTGGCCAACAACCTCGTCGATCCGATGCAGGCCAACATGCTGTTGCTGGGTTATGCCTGGCAGCGGGGGACGGTGCCGGTGTCGCTGCAAGCGCTGAAAGAAGCCATCGATCAGGCCGGCAGCGCCGCCGCCAACCACCTGGCGTTCGCCTGGGGGCGGCTGTGGGCTCAGGAACCGGCGTTCGTCATGCCATATCTCGACCCGGCCAGTAACGACGTGTCGCCGGTGTCGATCATCGACCTTGCCGCTCGGCGCGAAAGCATCGAGCGACTGGTCGAGACCCGCAGTGTGTTCCTGACCCACTATCAGGACGCGGCCTATGCAGCACGCTACCGTCAGGTGATCGAACGGCTTCGTTCGACGCCTGCGATCGGCGATGACAGCCCGCTCACCGAGGCCGTGGCACGCAACCTGTTCAAGTTGATGGCCTACAAGGACGAGTACGAAGTCGCGCGGCTGCTCACAGACAGTCGCTTCATGGCGCCAATCAAAGCCCGCTTCGAGAGTGGTGTCAGGCTCAAGTTCCACTTCGCGTTGCCCCTGATGCGCAACCGCAAGGACGGCAACGGCGAGCCGAAGAAGATCGCCGTCTCCGGTTGGGTGTTGCCGCTGCTGAAGGTGTTGGCCAAGGGCCGCGTGTTGCGCCACACCCGCTTCGATCCGCTGGGCTGGTCCGCCGAGCGCCGTGAGGAGCGGCGCCTGTTGCTCGACTACGAGCAGACACTGCAACGCCTGCTGCCAAACCTGAGCGCGGAGAACCTGCCGTTGTTTGTGGAGTGGGCGAATCTGCCGGACTCGATTCGCGGCTATGGCCACGTCAAGGAGCGGTCGATCGCCGCCGCACGGCAGCGGGAAAAAGAGCTGATCGTGCAAATCGTGGCGGGCACCCACAGCCTGTCGGTGGCCCCGGTCGTCGAGACCTGGCTGCCGCAATCGACCCTCGCCCCGCAGCCCCCCAAAGGCGAAGCGCGGGACGTCAAGCAGGCCTCGTAGCCGGCGGGATTTCACCTGCCTTCAAGACAACAACAACCAGAATGAGTGGACCCGACATGAACAACGAGAGCATTTCACCGGAGCTTTTGCACAAAGGCTCGACCGATGACGTACTGATCTGCGCCCCGAGAGTCGCGCTGCCGCTACACATCGACGAAGCGCTTCTGCAGGCTGCCGACAATGACCTGTTGGCGCGCCGGTTTTCGGCCGGCAGCGGCTCGCAACGAACCTTTGAGCTGACACTCGACGTGCAGAAAAGGAGCCGCATGGGCGGCACGGCGGCGGACGACGAATGGAGCCGGGTGAGGGCGCTGCCGTACCAGATCGTCACTCCGGCCCTGCTGGAGGGCGCGGCTGCCAACGTCAGCCCGGAGCAGGCAGTGGCGAGTTTGTGCGAGTCGGTTCCGGCCATCCGCCGTGCCAGTTCGTTCCGCTTCATCAACAACGCCGACAACTACTTTTTCTACCGCAAGTCCCACGAACATGTGCCCGGCACCATGTTCATCGAAGCGGCGCGCCAGGCGGTGTATCACCATCTGTATCACCACACCGGTTATGCGCGGGGTGACGTGACCGTCAGCGTCAATGAACTGAACGCGAGCTTCTTCGCCTATGCGGAGTTGATGTACCCCATCGAACTGGTGGTCGACAACATGACCCCGACCGACAGCACATCGCCGAAGAAAATCTTCTTCCGAGTGGCGTTCTATCAGCGGCAGACCCTGTTCGCCACCATCGACACCAAGGCTACGGTGATCGACATCCGCCTGTTCGAGAAAACGCGGAACATCTTCATTCAGTCCAGCGACTGGTTCGCGCCCATCGACCCTTCGAAACTGGCGTGCAGCGTCAGCGATGGCCAGGGCCGCAAGGCCGATGTGGAGTTGCTGGGCCTGGGCAAGAGCGGCTGCGTGACGACGATGCCGGAGACCGACTTCATCGACTCGGCCAGGCTGCACATCCGTTATGAAGGCAAGCTGGATTTCTCCTCCGCCATCCTCAGTGTCGGCCACGGCCGGCACGCGTCGTGGGAATTCCCGGCACTGGGGTTCGAAGACCTGCAGACTCTGAGCGACATGATCAAGCGTGGATTCGTCAATCTGGACGAGGCGGCCCTCGGGGCGTTGCGCGCATGAGCAATGACATCGACGTGCCGATGCCGGCCACCGGCGTGCTGCAACTGGGCGCGCAGGTGGTTGCGAAAAACCGGATGTACTTTTCGTCCCTGGGCATGGATCTGTGTGACGAACACGGCTTGCCCTTGCCGGCGTTCTTTGCGGTCTACCGATCGCTGATGGACGGCGGGGCCGGTTTCGGCTTTCTCGGCAACGCCAGTGTGGATGCCGACGCACGCTACAACAGCCGTGGCCTGAAACTGACGTCGCCGGCTCACGCCGACGCCTTGCGTCCGCTGTTCGAAGTCGCCCGGCAGAGAAGCTTTCCACTGGGCGTGCAGCTGCAGCACTACGGCCCGCAGTCGATGCCGTCGGAGCAGGGCATCATCCTCAGCCCGAGCGGTATCGCGTCCGCTGCGATCCTCAAGGCCTATCCCCAGGCGCGGGCGGTGGCGATGTCGCACACGCAGATCCTGCGCTGCGTCGATCAATTCTCGTCTGCCGCCCGGCTTGCACAAGCGGCCGGTGCCGCCCTGATCCAGGTCCAGGCATCGAACGGCTATCTGGTCAGCAGTTTCCTGTCGCCGCGGACCAACCGCCGCGAGGATGAATGGGGCGGCAGCCCGCTCAAACGGGCCCGATTGCTGCTAGCCATCGTCGAAGGCATCCGTGCGGCCACCGGCGATCAGGTGCCGGTCACCGTGCGTTTGGGCATCGACGACGGGCTGGGTGAGGAAGGCCAGCGCGCGAGTCTGCTGGGGGATGTCGTGGTCGCGCTCGAGGCCGCCGGAGTGGCGGCCATCACCTGTTCCACAGGTGTCAGCGAAACCTTTCCGTTCTTTTTCAGGAACAAGGCGCAGGCGCTGGCCCTGTCGCGTGCGGGCTGCCGCTACCTCAAAGGTTTTGTGCGGATTCCGGTGGGTTTCACCGGTTCGGTCAGCGATGTGTCGCAAGCCAACGAAATCATCGAGAGCGGCGATGCCGATTTCGTCGGATTCGGCCGCGCCATGCTGGCCGACAACCATTTCATCGCCAAGGAGCTCGCCGGTCAGGCCGGACGGGTCAACCGTTGCCGGGGCGATGCGTTCTGTTTCCGTGACAAGAAGGATCCCATGGCCGAGCGGGTGTACTGCTGCGTCAATCCTGACTACCGCCGGCCGGAAAAACTGCAATTGCACTATGAGGAAAGTCTGAAATGAATTTCACCGGAAAAATCGCCCTGGTTGTCGGGGGGACGCGCGGCATCGGTTTCAACGTCAGCCAGAAGCTCGTCGAAGCCGGTTGCATCTGCTACATCACCGGTCGCAACGAGGATGACGGCCTGACCGCGCAAAGCCGGCTCGGCGAACGCTGCATGTTCATCAAGAGCGATGTTACGGACGAGGCATCGGTGGCCGAGCTGTTCAGGATCATCAACGACCGCCACGGGCGACTCGACCTGGCGGTGAACAACGCCGGCGTCACCTCGAAACACGCACCGATCCGTGACATGGATTTCGCCGACTGGAAACGCGTGCTGGAGATCAACCTGCTGGGCCCGCTGTTGTTGCTCAAACACCAGACGAATCTGATCTCGAAGCATCCGGGTGGCTCGATCGTCAACGTGTCGTCCTGTGCCGGCCTGCTGGGCGTTGCCAGACAGAGTGCCTATTCCACCAGCAAGGCCGCCCTGAACATGCTGACCCAGGTCTGCGCCATCGAGTCTGCGGAAGCGGCATTGCCGGAGCGCCATCCGGTTCGCGTCAACGCGGTGTGCCCCGGCCCGACGATGGGCGGCATGAACTCGGAGGAACGCTTGAAGGCCAACCCGGAGTCCACGAAACACAAACTTCAGGTCACGGTAATGAAACGTTTCGCCGATCCGGGCGAAATTTCTGCGGCGATCCTGTGGCTGCTCAGCGATGCTTCATCGTTCGTCACCGGCACCGTGATGCCAGTGGACGGCGGCTTTTCGGCCGGTAAATTCTGATGAGCACCACAGAGCGCGACCTGCCTCATCCAACTGGCAAACGGGTGTTCATCACCGGCGTGAGCAGCGGCATCGGCGAGGCGCTGACCGAGTTGCATCTGAAACACGGCTATACCGTGTTCGGCACTTCCAGGCGGGAACCCTACCGCTTCATGTCGCACCCGAACTTCCGGTTCCGGTCATTCGATCTTTCGAAAACCGGCGACATGGGTGAGTTGTTCAAAGGGCCGTTCGCCGAGATCCTGAGCCGGGGTGTCGATGTGCTCTTTCTCAACGCGGGGATCAGCGGCAACGTGCCGGCCCGGGGCGAGGAGTTTTCGGTGGCGGAGGTACAGCATGTGCTCAACGTCAATGTGCTGGCGAACAAGGCCATTCTCGATCTGATCCTCGCCTCGGCGCATCGACCGACCACCTGCGTGCTGTCGGCTTCGATGGCCGGTGTGCGCTTTCGCGCGGGCACGCTGACCTACAGCCTGTCGAAAGCGGCGCTGGCGGCACTGGGCGGTGTCTACGCCGAAGAAAACCCGGACATCTTCTTTGCCGTGCTGGGCCTGTGCAATGTCGACACCGGGCTGTCGCGGCAAGTGAGCTTCAGCCAGAGGACCGCCGATTTTCCGGATCTGCGTTCCCTTCAACAGCGGGCCCTTGCCCCTGGTTACATGATCTCCGCCGCCCAGCGTGCCGAGGACATCCGCGATGTGATCGGCGCACCCGCCGACTACGGCTTGAAAAGCGGCGTGTTCGTCGACATGAGGACCGTGCTGACCCGTCAACCGAAGGCGAACGAGCCGCTACCCCAAACCT
The DNA here is from genome assembly GCF_058789255.1 of Pseudomonas sp. FW215-R2. Taxonomy (NCBI): domain Bacteria; kingdom Pseudomonadati; phylum Pseudomonadota; class Gammaproteobacteria; order Pseudomonadales; family Pseudomonadaceae; genus Pseudomonas; species Pseudomonas sp. FW215-R2. The sequence goes on along the minus strand of NZ_JBYTBO010000010.1, from coordinate 225,060 downwards.
AGCGAACCCGTGGACGCACCCCCAATAAAGGAATGTTGGAATGCTGAACGAAGTCAAAACCCTGGTCGAAACCGCTGTGCGGCAACAGGATCTGTTACTGAGCGAACCCATCGACCTGTCCCGTGGTGAAGACAGCCCGCTATATGGCGTCGAAGGCACCATCGACTCCATGACCCTGGTCTCGATCCTCGTCGACACCGAAGAAAAGATCCGCCATCGATTCGGTGCCGAAGTGCACCTGGCCGATACCTCTCACCTGCCTGCGACCGCCACGCCGTTCGCGACACTCGGCACGCTGTGCGCGTATGTCATGAACCGGTTGGAGTCAGCCCTGACGGCGGCCGGTGCAGAGGCTCTGGCCAATTGACTCAACGGTCGCCGTCGCAGGGCGGCGCCTTTATCGAGAGGTGGACATGCAAGTCGAAACATTTCTGGAACATCTGAAGGCCGGCGCGGACAGGCCGGCGATCATCAGCGACGAAGGTCGCTTCACTTACGCCGAGCTATGCCGACAGATCGACGCCTATGCCGAGTCGCTGGCGGCGCAATCGGTCAGCGATTGCTGTGTGCTGCTGGTCGACAACTACAGCTTCAACAGCGTCTGCCTGCTGTTCGCACTGTGGCGGCGCAACAATGTCGTGGCGTTGTCGGTGCCCAAAAACGGCGAGCAGTTGGTGAATCTGGCGAACGCTGCCGGCGCACGGTTTACCGTGACGGGGAACGGGCCGCAGGGTTACTCGGTGCTGGCGAACGATGGTGCTGCGGTGCCGCCGACTGTCGACGGTCTCCTGTCGCGCCGACAGGCCGGTTTCATTGTGTTCTCGTCCGGCTCGACCGGGCCGGCCAAGGGCGTCGTGCACGACATCGCACCGTTCTTCGAGCGTTATCTGAAGGCCGAGCAATGTGGCGCGATTCTGGCGTTCCTGCTGTTCGACCACATCGGCGGGCTGGTCACCGTCCTGCAGGCGCTGGCCACACACGGGACGCTGGTCCTGCCCAACGAACGTTCGCCTCAGGAAGTCGGCCGCTGTATCGAAACGTTCAAGGTGCAAACGCTGCACGTGTCGCCGACGCTTTTGAACCTGGCGACGATCACCGGCGTGTTCCAGACCTGGGACACCGGCAGCCTGCAACGTATCTATTTCGGCTCCGAGCCGAGTTCGCCCGAAGCCATTCAACGCATCGCTTGCACATTGCCGCAGGTGCGGCTGAACCAGTTGTACGGCATGTCGGAAATCGGTGTGTTGCCCTGTCGGGGTCTGGACGGCGACAGCGCCTGGATGACCGTCGAGGATCCGGCCTACAGCCTGCGGGTGGTCGACGGCATTCTGCAGGTGCGCGGAGCGACCAATATGCTCGGTTACCTGAGCGGCCCGGGCGAGCTGTCCGATGATGGTTATCTGATTACCCAGGACCTGGCGGAAGAGCGCGACGGGTACTTCAGGGTCAGCGGGCGGGCGGTCGATGTGATCAACGTCGGCGGCAAGAAGGTGTTCCCGTCTCACGTGGAGAGCGTGTTGATGGGCATCGACAACGTTTCTGACGTCGTGGTCTACGGTCAGCCCAACCCGTTGCTCGGTCAGATCGTGGCCGCGCGGTTCACCTTGCTGGAACCGGAAACGCTGGAAGCGTTCAAGCCACGGCTGTATGCGGCGATTCGCGACGTGCTGTCACCGGAGCAGTTGCCCCGGCTGATTTCCGTCAGCGACACGCCACTGTTCACCAGCCGCTTCAAGAAAATGCGCCATCCCGGCGTCCTCAGCGGGTCGTAAGACCTGATTACCACGTTATAAGGAAATGACAACATGGCCGTACTCGAAGCAATGCGCGCAAGCATCGCGGAAATCCTGACCCTGCCGCTGGATGAACTGAAGGGCGATGTCCGATTGGAGAACAGTGACAACTGGGACTCGATGGCCAGGATCGGCATTGTCGCCCTGGTGTTCGAATCGACCGGCGTGACGGTGTCTGGCGAAGAGATGGACCGTATCGTGACGGTGCAGGACATCTTCGATCTGGTAACCCTGAAAATGAAGGAAACCGCATGACCCTGCGCACCCTTTGCGGAGTGACCGTACGTGCGGTCACGTCCGCGTTGCCCGAGCGGCGTGTGGGGCTGGACGACTTCGCCGAACTGTTCGGCGCCAAGGAAGTGGCCCGCATCGCCAAAAGCACCGGCATCGAATCGATCAGGGAAGCCGGATCGCTGGACACGTCCGACCTGGTGATCGCCGCGTGCCGTCACCTGCTGGATCAGGGCGTGTGCGCAGCGCAGGAGATCGACGGACTGATCGTCGTGACCCAGACTCCGGACTCGTGGGTGCCGGGCGTCGGTTTCCTGGTTCAGCAGGCGCTCGGACTGCCCCAGCACTGTCTGGTACTGAACGTGTCCGCCGGTTGCTCGGGGTACGTCACTGCGCTGGTTCAGGCCGGCGCGCTGATCGCCGCCGGCGCGTGCAAAAAGGTGTTGCTGTGCACCGGGGATGTGACCACCAAGCTGCTGGACGGGCGCGACCGGCATGTGAAGATGCTGTTTGGCGATGCAGCGTCGGCCACTCTGCTGGAGGCGGGCGAGGGGACGTTCGAGTTCCTGTGCGGAGCCGACGGTAGTGGTCGTGAGGCCCTGGAATCCGACATCGCCTACACGCCTGAGGGTGACAGCCAGACTCGTGCCTCGATCCAGCGTCTGCAAATGGACGGTACGGCGGTGATGAACTTTGCACTGAACCGGGTACCGCAGACCGTCAAGTCGCTGCTTGAAGCGACGGGGTTGACGCCGGCGTCGCTAGACTTGCTGGTGCTGCACCAGGCAAACGGGTTCATGCTCAACTACCTGCGGCGGATGATCGGCGTCGCGCCGGAGAAGATGCCGATCGACATCGACGATGTCGGCAACACCAGCTCTACATCGATTCCGATTGTCCTGTCTCGCCACAGCGCAGTTGGCACAGCGCAGGCCCAGAACGTCGTGCTGTGCGGATTTGGTGCCGGTCTGTCCTGGGGCGCATTGAAGCTCGACCTTCGGCGCACGCTCGCTGTGCCGCCGTGCTACGTGCCTGAAAAGGCCACGCAGGCGGCCGGCACCGGCGAACGTCTGGAAGCCTGACGAGCCAATGCTGTCGGAGCTTTCGGGGATGTCTGCGGGCACTCCCGAAAGGACTCCGGATTTCTCCATCGGATGAAAAGGGAAGCCACTGCATGTTCGGGACATTCTGGAAAACGCTCGGGATCTATGGCGACGGAACCGATGCCCACGGGATTTCACCCTCGCCGTTTCTTCCGCGATTCAATTTTTACGAGTTTCACCAATCGGGCGCAATTGATGCTCAGCCCGATGCCATCATCGCCGCCGTGTGTGCCTTGGACATGCGCGCGGATCGGGTGGCCGATGCCTTGCTTCGCCTGCGCGAACTGCCGGCAAAGCTGATCAGAGCCATCGGCAACCGACCGCAGCCCGCGCCCGCGCCGTTCGGTTTTGACACCTTCACCTTGCTGCGGCGCACTGACCACGAAGTGTCCCTGGGACTGGCGGGGCGTTTTTGGCGCCCGGATCTGGACGCTTGCCTTGTGGCGGATGCTCCGGCGTTCATGTCGCTGGACGATTCCCGCGTCGCCAGGCTGGTGTTGCGTTTTCAAGTCATCGAGCAGGCAGAGGGCGCACGTACGTTACGCACCGAAACGTTCGTGTTTTGCCCCAACACTCGAACCCGATGGTTGTTCACACCGTATTGGCTGGCGATCCGCCTGGCCAGCGGCTGGATTCGACGTCGAACCCTGGCGACGATCCAGCGGCAATTTCCGGCACCCATCCAATAGGCCGGGGCTGGCCGCCCTATGGGGGGATCGAATCGAGGTTCTGTAATAATTTGCATCAATTGGTTACATTTATAGCCTCAGCGAATCAATTCCTCCCGAGTCTCCCATGGCCATCAACTTCGACCTCAACGACCTGCAAGCCTTTCGCGCCGTGGTCGAGCAGGGCAGTTTCCGCAAGGCCGCGGACACCGTGCGCATCTCGCAACCGGCCCTGAGCCGACGCATCGAAAAGCTTGAAGACGCCCTCGGCGTGAAGCTGTTCGAGCGCACCACACGCAAAGTCAGCCTGACCCAGGCCGGACGCGGTTTCATGCCGAGTGTCGAGCGTTTGCTGGATGATCTGGATGTGGCGTTGCTCGGCATCAGTGAAGTTGCCTCGAACCGTCAGGGCCATGTCACCGTCGCCTGCGTGCCGTCGGCGGCGTATTACTTCATGCCACGGGTGGTCGCCCGCTATCACCAGCAGTTCCCGCGAATCAAAGTCAAAGTCCTCGATTCCAGCGCCCATGACGTGCTGACGGCGGTGGTCAATGGCGAGGCGGATTTCGGGCTGAGTTTCATGGGTACCCAGGAGGCGGGCGTGGATTTCGAGCCGCTGGTGCAGGAGAGCTACGTGGTGGCTTGTCGTCGTGATCACCCGTTGGCGGGGCGCAGCAGCGTCAGTTGGGATGAGTTTTACCAGCAGGACTACATCTCGCTGGACAAGACGTCGGGCAATCGTTTCCTGCTCGATCAGGCACTGGCGAAGGTGGTGCCGCAGCGGCCGAGCATCTGCGAAACCCTGCACGTGACAACGATGATCGGTCTGGTGGAAGCGGGGTTGGGGGTGGCGGCGGTGCCGTTGATGGCGATGCCGGCGGCGGATCATCCGATCCTGACGCGGGTGCCGCTGACCGATCCGCAAGTGATGCGCAGCGTGGGCATCATCAAGCGCCGGGGCCGTACGCTGACCCCGGCGGCATTGGAACTGGAGCGGCTGGTGGTGGAAATGAAAGTCCAGCCGCCTAAGGTCAGCGCTTGACCGAGTCCAGCCCCGTGGCCTGTACGTCGGCCTGGGCGGCCGGCGCGGCCAGATAGGCGAGCAACGCCTTGGCTTCCTGCGGATGCTGCGCACCGACCGGAATCCCCGCTGCAAAACGTGTTACCGACTGCACCGACTCCGGAATCTTCCCGACAAAACTCACCCCCGGCACCGGCAGCAATTCGCTGACCTGCTGGAAGCCCAATTGATAGTCGCCGGTGGCGACCACCGAGCCCACCGGAATTTTCGGGATCATCTTCGCCTTCGGTTTCAGCTGATCTTCGATGCCGAGCTTCTTGAACAATTGCTGCTCGATGTACACGCCGCTGGCGCTGTCCGAGTAGGCCACCGATTGCGAATCGAGCAGGGTTTTCTTCAGGGCGTCGACGTTGCTGATGTCCGGTTTCGGCGCGCTTTCGCGCACCACCAGGCCGATCCGCGAATCCGCCAGTTCCACCCGCGAGGTCGGGTCGACCTTGCCTTGTTTGATCAAGTCGTCGAGGGCGTAGCCGACCATGATCACCACGTCGGCCTGCTCACCCCGGGCGAGGCGATTGGGGATCGCTTCCGGTGCCTTGCCCATGGACGGGCCGAGAATGGTGTCGAGGGTGTTGCCGGTGTTCGCGGCGAACTTCGGGCCGAGGACTTTATAAGCCGCGGTGAAGCCGCCGGAAGTCATCACCCGCAACTCCTCGGCTTGGGCGAATGCGCTGAAGGCGAGGAGGGCGAGAGCGGTCAGATTGAAGAGCTTTTTCATGTTGGCTGGCTCCTCAAGCGACCGCAGGTTGCAGACGACCACCTGCGCGGCGATACAGATACAGCGTCGCGCACAACGCACACAGCGCGCCGACGCTCATCCAGTAACCCGGCGCAGCCTTGTCGCCGGTGTACTGGATCAGGAAGGTCGACATCGCCGGCGTGAACCCACCGAACACGGCGGTAGCGAGGCTGTAGGCCAGCGAGAAACCGGCCACCCGCACTTCCACCGGCATGATTTCGGTCAGCGCCGGAATCATCGCGCCGTTGTACATGCCGTAGATGAACGACAGCCACAGCAGCGACATCAGCATGTGGCTGAAGCTCGGCGCCTGCACCAGATACGACAGCGCCGGATACGTGGTGGCCAGGGCAAGCAACGACATGGCAATCAACAGCGGACGACGGCCAATCCGGTCGGACAGCGCGCCGCCAATCGGCAGCCAGAAGAAGTTCGAAACGCCCACCAGCAACGTCACCAGCAACGCATCCGACGTGCTCAGGTGCAGCACGGTTTTACCGAAGGTCGGCGCGTACACGGTGATCAGGTAGAACGCGGTGGTGGTCAGGGCAACCATCAACATCCCGCCAAGCACCACGACCCAGTTCTGGCCGAGGGTGCGGAACACTTCTTTCATGCTCGGGCGATGTTTGCGGGCGGCGAACTCTTCGGTTTCCGCCAGGTTGCGACGCAGCAGGAAGATGAACGGCACGATCATGCAGCCGACGAAAAACGGAATCCGCCAGCCCCAATCGGCAATCACGTCCGGCGCCATCCACTGGTTCAAGGCAAAGCCCAGCGCAGCTGCAACGATGATCGCAACCTGTTGGCTGGCCGACTGCCAGGCCGTGAAGAAACCTTTGCGGCCCGGTGTGGCAATCTCCGAGAGATACACCGAAACGCCGCCCAGTTCAGCACCGGCCGAGAAACCCTGCAGCAAGCGCCCGACCAGCACCAGCGCCGGGGCAAACAGGCCAATGGTTTCGTATCCGGGTACCAGCACAATCAATATCGTGCCGCTGGCCATGATCGACAGGGTGACGATCAAACCTTTGCGACGCCCGACGTCATCGATGTACGCACCGAGCACGATCGCCCCCAACGGACGCATCAAAAAGCCTGCGCCGAACACCGCGAACGTCATCATCAGGGAAGCGAACTCGCTGCTCGCCGGAAAGAACACCGCCGCGATCTGCGTGGCGTAGAAGCCGAACAGAAAGAAGTCGAACTGTTCGAGGAAGTTGCCCGAGGTGACCCGGAAAATAGCGCCGGCCCGCGAGCCGCCGTGTGGGATTGAGGCTGTCATCGAAAAATACTCCACCGCTTTTATGACGTGCGCGACGGGGAGGCGGCGCACGGTTTTTATTGGGGCGGATAGTGGCGCAGGGGGATCAATCTGTTAATTGCATAGTTGGCATGGATTGATGCGTGTACCGGATCAATGTGTCTGGGGGCGACTACACTTTCCGATCCGTCATCATCAAGAAACAAGGAATGATTCCGGAACCCCGCAGTCGGAGTTCAGGTATCACACATCTGAAGGAGGTTCACCGATGAACAACAAGACCCTGATCGCCAGCCTGGCCCTCGTCGCCGGCATCGCCGGGATCAGCCCGCTCGTTCAAGCGGCGCCAACCTCGACCGACACCGTCGAACGTTCGCCCATCGACGGCCGCGAACTGAAGGTCAACGACCGTGCTCCGGATGTCTATCAGCGCAGCGAAAAAGCCATCAAGAACTGGAAACAGAAAGGCCTCAAGCAACCCGATCCTCAGGCGCAGTGGGTGCAGATGAATGACAAGTACGTGATGGTGATGATTACCAACGGGACGATTGTGGATATCAAGCCGGTGGAGCGTTAGGCCACCAGCAACAATTGGCCATGGACGGTTGATTGCATTCGAGCGCCGTTCGGGTAAAACGCGAGGGGCGTTTCGAGTGACTGGATGTCAGGAGCAATTCGTTGGAAAAGAAACCCCTTTACCGCAAAGTAAACACCACGGCCCACAACGTCTGGCGCAACAACCCGGGCGGGCATTATCGGCATCAGCGAAACACCAAGGCTGAAATTCACAGTGAGGCTACACGCGGCTCGATGCATGGCATCAAGCATCATGGCTACGATTACACGCCGTTGTTTCGCTTTCTGCTGTCGCGTGTCGGTGGTGATTGGGACGAGATTTTCAGTGAGGCGGTGTCGCGGCTGGATCGGCAGGAACCGGTGTTCTGGATGGTCGCTCTGCATGAACATGAGCGAAGCGATGTCGTGGGGATGGGTGAGTCCAGCATCTACAGTGGGTTATACGTCGATGAGAACAAGCGCCTTCAAATCGTCAATCCCGACCTGAAGGCTGAAGACATGACGCCCAACTGCCAATGCTGCACGCATACCTTCAACGGTGTCGTGTTCGGTACCCCTGAGCGCTGAGATTCAATCGACCCGACTGTGAGTCACCGCCTGCCCGCCACCCAACCGATACTGATTATTCCCGCTGCGCTTGGCCTCGTACATCGCCAGATCCGCAATGTGCAGCAGCCGGTCCATGGTCGGCGCATGGTCGGGGAACACGGCGACGCCGAGGCTGGTGCCGATGTGGCGCTGGTCGTTGCCGATGGTGATCGGTGGGGACAGTTCGATGAAGATTTTCTGGCAGATGCTCCGCGCTTCGTCCTGCAGATTCAGGCCGGGGGCGAGGCCCTGGAGAATGACCACGAACTCGTCGCCGCCGATGCGGGCGACGGTGTCGCTGACCCGCAGGATGCGTTTCAAACGCGTAGCGGTGGTGATCAAAACGCGGTCGCCGGCGGCATGGCCGTAGCGGTCGTTGATGCTTTTGAAACCGTTGAGATCGATGAACACCAGCGCCACCCGGGTCTCGGTAGCGCGGGCATGCTCCAGCGCTTCCGACAGGCGTTCTTCCAGCACCAGTCGATTGGGCAAACCGGTCAGCGGGTCGAAATGTGCCAGGTGCTGAAGGTAACTGGCCGAGGCCTTCTCTTCGGTGATATCGCGCACCACGCCCATCATCTTGATCATCGCGTCATGATCGTTCTTCACCACATTGCCGGTTTCCCTTAGCCAGCGAATCGTGCCATCGGGCCAGACCACGCGGTATTCCTCGTCGTGGTTCTCACCGGTTTCCAGGCAACGCAATTCCCCGGCGCGTACCTTGGCGCGGTCGTCCGGGTGCACGCAGGAACAAAACAAGGCGTAGGAGGGCGTCACTTCGCCGATCTTGAAGCCGAACATGCCGAAGATTGCGTCGGACCAATAGAGCCGATCAGTGTCGACTTCCCAATCCCAGGTGCCGATCCGGGCGAAATACTGACTGCGCTTGAAGCGTTCGGCATCGCCATCCTGGTGAATGTTCTGGCCTTCGGCGGCGCGGGTGAGCAGTTCGCGATACTCGGCAAGCTGCCGACGCAGGGCACGCTCGCGACGAATCAGCACGGCGATCACGACCATCAACACAACGACAAGGGCGAAGCTGATCCAGAGTTGAGTCATTCAAGCGGTGCTGTCATGGCGTATCGATCCGGGAGTGATGGCGTGTCGCTATCTTAATTCACGGCCAACGCCGGAAACAGCGGCAACCTTGGGTCAAACGGTTGCCAATGGCCGGCATTTCTGGGAAAACGGCGGCCAGCGGAACAATAGAGTGAATGTTATGAATGATGAACTGCAGATAATCGATCTTCAGCCCGGCGACGGAAAAGCCGCCGTCAAAGGCGCATTGATCACCACCCAATACACCGGTTGGCTGGAAGACGGCACCGAGTTCGACTCCTCCTGGAGCCGGGGCAAGCCGTTCCAGTGCGTGATCGGCACGGGCCGGGTGATCAAGGGCTGGGACCAAGGGATCATGGGCATGCAGGTCGGCGGTAAACGCAAGCTGCTGGTGCCGGCGCATCTGGGGTATGGCGAGCGGACGATGGGCAAGATTCCGCCGAATTCGAATCTGGTGTTCGAGATTGAGTTGCTCGAGGTTTTGACGCGGGAGGATTGATTCCGGCGTTTGATGATCACAGTCAGGAATTGGCGCATGGACGTGTGGCACATGATTTTCCAGTTTGCCGAGTGGTTGGGCGAGAAGCACTCGTCGCACGGGCGCTGGTCTTACGGGTATATGGCTGTGCTCAACGCTGCTGTGGCGGTTGGCACTTGGGTTGTGGCCAGGGAACAGATAGCAAAGAGCAAAGTGCTCAAGGATCGTGTGACGACGACGCTGGCGTCTCGAAGCCTGACAGTGACTTCCTTTGCAGAAGAAGGCGGGCAACAGGTCAGATTCACCGGCGTTCTGCTGGAGGAAGAGGGGGTTTATACCGTGACCCTGACTCGCCAGGATGTTCAAGGCTCCATCGTTTCTTCGAGCGACGGATTGCACTCGTTGGAAGAGGTCGACCGTTACCTGAGAGGTCATACGCCGTTTATCTTGTCTGACTTTCGGCGCTGATTGCGTCCGCCTATACAACCCGCTGCCTCTTTTTACGGAGCCAGCGGGTTTTTTCTTGCCTTTACCCGAGGCGTTACGCAGCCATCGCCATCTCATCCAGCGTTGCGGCAACCGTGCTGGTCAGGCTCGGAAATCTGCGTTTGACGCTGTGAAGTGCCGGCATTACTCGGTTGCGGTCCAGTTTGCCGTGATCGCGGGCGAGCTGGACGAGGGCTTCGAGAGCGGCGGTGACGATGGATTTTCTTTCGCTTTCGAGCAGGAGCAGGCAAGCCTTCTCGGCCCATTGGCTGTCTTTCTCGTTGAGGCCGATGGAGATCAGGGCGGCGACGACTTGTGCATCGGATTTGCTGGCCATGGTGTTTCCTCAGATCGCGGGGTCGATGGTGTCCAGCGCCCGGTTGACCGCCAGTTCGCCGAACATCACCACTTGGGCGATGCCTAGCACGGTACTGCGGTAGGGCGGGTCCAGCAGCGCGGCGAAGTCGCTGAGCATCACGCTGGCCGAGGCCATCGATTCGCAGGCGTGGGCCAGCAGGGAATGCTGATCCATGTCGGGGGCGACGAGGAACATGCGGCCGGGGCAGTGTCGTTTCGGGGCGGAAGGTTTCAGGTAGTGGTCGAGGGCGCGTTCGGCGGCTTCGTGGAGTTTTTTTGAATCGGTTGTGGAGTAGGGAGAGGTCGGGTCGGATTCGGACGATACGTCTGTTTCCGGAGGATTAGGCGTTGGCTTGATCATTTGCTTGGAAACCTCCAAAAGAGGCTGACACGTTCTTGCGACTAAACAATAGGTGGCAGCTGTACGCAGGTTAGTCGACCAGTATCCAAGCACTACTGGCGCGCCCTAGAGCGCCCTACGCACAGCCGCCATTGAGTACAGGCGTGGAAATGCCTGACTGAAAAACAGCTTGCGAGCTTGGATAAAACGCCGAGCGACTAAACCCGTTCACTGACCATTCAGTGATGCGAATCAAGTTACGGGCAGGCCCCAAACCGCACAAGCCGGCGGATTCTGGCGTAGTTGTAGGCAAAGGCGCAAGGCGATGTAGCCTCCCGGATGGGGGCAAAATGATGCGTCATTTGTCAGGCTTAATGGCTCCCGCATGGGTCGGTGCCGACCCAGGAAATGAGCCTGCTCGTGAACATCTTCTTTGTGATACCGAATATTTAATAAGCCACTTCAGACTTGATTTATATCGGTTTCGATATAGCCTGCGAAGCACATCCAGATACCAGGAATCAGGCTAAACCATGAAGGATCATCAAAAACCACCCCAGCGTTTCTCAAGCGTCTGGGATGCACTGGAAGACACGCCGCAGGAAGCGGCCAACATGCGTCTGCGGGCCAAGCTGATGCGTACACTGTGCGAAACGATTCGTGCCTGGGAGCTTCCGCAGAAGGAGGCGGCCAAGCGACTTGGCATCACTCAGCCGCGCCTCAACGACGTACTCAACGGCAAAATCGACAAGTTCTCTCTCGATGCGCTGGTCAACCTGTCGGCCGCAGCGCAACTGGATGTAGACCTCTGCTTCTCGTCGTCCTCGCCACTGCAATGGGCCTGACAGACGAGGGTACCCAACGGCCCTGCCTCTGAAAAACCTTCCAGAGGCGGCGCCATCTGACGCGCCGCCTCATTCTTTCGCATCAAAATCTCAACCCGCGACGGACGGTCGAAAACAGGCCTTGCCCCTATCGATCGGAACAGCGACCATGCTCGCCATATAGGGGTAGGGGGTATAGGTATGTCGCACACACACGAACACAAAGGCGAGTTGCTCAACCGGGTCCGGCGCATTGCCGGGCAGGTTCAGGCCGTCGAAAAGGCGCTGGAGTCCGAGGCCGATTGCGCCAAGACGTTGCACCTGATGGCGGCGATTCGTGGCGCAGTCAATGGCTTGATGGAGCAGTTCATCGAGGCCCATGCCCGCGAGCATGTCGCCCATCCCGACCTCAGCGATGAAGCCCGCGCCCAGGGCGTGGAAGAGTTGCTGCAAGCCATCCGCCGTTATTCCAAGTGAGCACCGACCCCATGAATCTGACGACTCGGTCTGACGACTTTTCCCACGATCACCAGTTTCTTGGCGCGTCCCATGACGACAACGCCCGCCGCACCTTGTGGGTGGTGGCGCTGACGTTCGTGATGATGATCGGCGAAATTGCTGCCGGTTACCTCACCGGTTCCATGGCACTGCTGGCCGATGGTTTCCACATGGCGACCCATGCTGGCGCCTTGGGCATCGCGGCGGCGGCCTATGGTTTTGCCCGGCGCAACGCCAACAACCGGCGCTACAGTTTCGGCACCGGCAAGGTCGGCGATCTGGCGGGTTTTGCCTCGGCCATGGTGCTGGGGCTGGTGTCGCTGGGGATTGCCGGGGAATCGGTTTTCCGCCTGTTCGAGCCCACCAACGTAGCGTTCGGCGAGGCCACCTTGATCGCCGTGGTCGGCCTGGGCGTCAACCTGCTCAGCGCCTTTTTGCTGGCTGGTCATCACGGTCATCATGACCACGGCCATAGCCACGATCATGGCCATCACCACCATCACGACAACAACCTGCGCTCAGCCTACGTGCACGTACTGGCCGATGCGTTGACCTCGGTGCTGGCGATTGCCGCGCTGCTTGCCGGTCGCTATCTGGGCTGGGTGTGGATGGACCCGGTGATGGGCATCGTCGGTTCGATCGTCATCGCCAAATGGGCCTGGAACCTGATGCGTGACAGCGCCGCCGTGCTGCTCGACACCACCGATGAGCCGGTGGCCGAGGAGATCCGCGAGTTGCTGGAAACCTCCGACGACGTACGCATCAGCGACCTGCACGTCTGGCAGGTCGGCCCGCAGGCGCGGGCCGCGATTGTCAGCGTAGTCGCGGCGGCTGGCGTGACTGCCGAGGCGATTCGCGAGCGGCTGGCACCGGTGCATGAGCTGTCGCACCTGACCATCGAATTGCGCAGCGCCTAAGGCTGTATTTCGCTGAACAGTGGAATTCGTCCGTTCAGCGAAGGGCGGTAGTGCCAGGCGAACCGCTTCAGGTCGATGTCATGGGTGAGGATTTCACCGATGGTGGCGCTGGCAACGGTCATCGCCAACCTTTGCCCCGGGCATTGATGACGACCACTGCCGAACGTGAAACTGCGGCGGTTCGGGCGATCCGGCAGGAATTGATCCGGGTATTCATTCAGTGCCGGGTCGCGATTGGCCGAGGCGAGCAACACCAGAATCACGTCGCCCGCTTCAAAGCGTACGCCGTCGATTTCGCAGGTGTTCGCGACAAAGCGTCGAGTGTTCTGCACCGAAGGGTCGAAGCGCTGGACTTCGGCCAACAGCGACTCGACTGACACGTTGCGTAATTCCGGCTGACGCTGCAACGCCACCAACGCGTTGCCGATCAGCCCTGCGGTAGCTTCAAAGGTCTGCGAGCAAAGGCCGATCAGGTTGGCGATCAGCACGTCTTCTTCGCCTGAAAAGCGCTGTTGGATGTCGGCGAGAAACGGGTTTGGCTCCGCCAGTAATTCAATGAAGTAACCGTACAATTGCTCAGCCGCTCGATGCGCTGCCGCCAGTTGCAGGTCATTGCTCAGCGGTGAAAGGCACGCTGCAAAATCCGCAGTCAGCTCACTGATTGCCCGCGCTTGCGCCGGAGTGAATCCGAGCAAAGCCGCAACCACGCACACAGGGCCGCGAAACATTGCCTTATATAAGCCGTCGGCATCGTTAGTCACCAACCGTGCGGCGACCAGCGCCCTGACATCTTCGTCATTGATCAGCCCCAGCGGCGGCTCAATGGCCGAACGTGGGCAGCGCTGAGCTTCGCCGTCATTCATGCGCATCAACTGGCTGAACACCTTGCCCGCCATGCCATCGGCGATGGCTTTGGGCACCGGTTCCTGCACCGGGCGCACCCGGCAATCCGCATGCGCCAGCACCGCGCACACCGCTCGGGCGCTGCTGGCGATCCACAGTTTCAGTCCGTGATGAAAGGTCAAACCGCCCGCCGCGCGCAGTTTGGCGTAGTAAGGGTAGGGATCGGCGTGAGTCGCAGCGATGATCGGGTCCATGGTTCGCAACCTTGTCGGTGGGGAAAGGGAGAGTCGAGCGCTGAGTTTGACAGACAATGGTCTTATAGAGATCAAGGCGTGTTTTGGTGTGAGATACTTTGATAGCCAGATGTTAAATGCTGGCCAGTTGAACTGAAGTAATGGTGTGAAAGCAAGTTTTTAGTCTTCTGAATGGACTGTTTTAGTAGCTAAGGGAAATGACATGTATAAAAAAGAAATTGAATTTGACAAAAACAATAAGGCTCGCATTTATCAATTGATAATGCTGAAGGGGCACTGTCTTTTTGCGGGTGATATGCTGGATCTGGATTTGGGGGCGAAAGTCGAACCAAAGTTGGGGCACACATTCTTTAGTGATATGTCAGGTGCAGTTGATGTGCTTTTGTATTTTTTTATGAATGATGAAGTTACAAATTGCCTGCCGGAGCGCGGCCCCCTTCAGGAGCTGTTTGCGGAATTGAAAACAGAACATTTTAAAGAAGAGGACGAAAGACTGTTTCGAATGGCGATGGATGACATCAAGGATATGTACGGTAATCGTGTTGAATACATGATAGGCAGTAGTTTTCTGGATTTTACAGTCAGTTCTTATTCAGTGTTCGAGTTCTGGATGGGTAGGCTTTACGAGTCAATTAAGGAAACGGACGCCAAACGGAGAGAAAAAAAAGAAGCGTTTGTGAAGGAGCAGATAGGAGAATATAACGCAAAAACTGAACCTGAACGCCAGCAGATACTAAAAAATATAATGGAAAAAAGCAGCCCATTTATGTCGGGCAAGGGGAAGGTTGATTATATTTTTTCGAAGATGCCTTCTGATCTCGATGACCTTGATTTTCATAAAGAGGTGGTAGAGTTTTATGGGGCCCTCAGAAATACGGTGCATAATCTCGGGATTCATAAGGGACATAGAGACTACGAGTTATCACTTGGAAGTGGTGAGGTAACACTTCGTATAGGTGAATCTCATAGGACCAGTAATTGGTCTACTTCTATTGAGCTGTGTTATAAGTTGGTCGCTATCTATGTTGCCGCTATAACAAGCTTGGGCAAGGTAAATGAAGATCTTTGTGTAATCTATAAGTAGTGGGTGTGGCGATGTGTATTCAATGTGAAGCGCGAGTGTCGGGTTCTTGGGAGCGATTGGCAATCGGTCAGACGTACGTGACGCCTGATCAGATAAGGGGGGTCGAGTTCGAAATTTCACAGGTTACACCCGATTTCATTCGAATACTTCCGCAGAATATTTTGATCAATCAAACTGCGTTTGTCGCTACGCTTGCATATCTTTTTCATAATGCACATGGCGTTGAAAATCCGTGCCTTGTGGGGGCGAGTAATGAGCCCGATGACTCGGGTGCGTTATGTGCCTCGTCGCGAATGGAAAACAGAGGAGTACGCTGTATCAATTATGTGCTGCCGATTTTGCAGCGATCGGGGATCGTAGGAATATATGGTGGCAGAAGTAACTCAACGTGGTTGTTAGCCGATTAAATTCGATAATCATGCTTGCCATTGAGGGTGGGAAGAAGCAAGTTATGGTCGCAACAGGTCTAATCTATGATTTTCCAGCAGAAGCTATCGAAGGTGTGACCTGTAAAAGCAAAAGCCCCCATCGATCACTCGATGGGGGCTTTTGTACATCTGGCCGTCAGATCAAACCTTGACGATCCAGCCGGCTGGCGCTTCGACGTCGCCGGTCTGCACGCCGGTCAGCTCTTTGTAGAGCTTCTGGGTCACAGGGCCGACTTCGGTTTCGCTGTGGAACACGTGCAGGTGGTCGTTGTAGCTGATGCCGCCGATCGGGGTGATCACCGCAGCGGTACCGCAAGCACCGGCTTCCTTGAAGTCCGACAGCTTGTCGATGAACACGTCGCCTTCGACCACTTCCAGGCCCAGACGGGACTTGGCCAGTTCGATCAGCGACAGACGGGTGATGCCCGGCAGTACCGATGGCGAGTTCGGGGTCACGAACTTGTTGTCGTGGGTGATCCCGAAGAAGTTGGCCGAACCGACTTCCTCGATCTTCTTGTGGGTCAGCGGATCCAGGTAGATGGCGTCAGCGAAGTGCGCTTTCTTGGCCTGGGAGCCCGGCATCAGGCTGGCGGCGTAGTTGCCACCGACCTTGGCGGCACCGGTGCCTTGTGGCGCGGCGCGGTCGAAGGAGGAGATCTGGAAGTTGTGCGGGGTCAGGCCGCCCTTGAAGTAGGCGCCCACCGGGATCGCGAACACCGAGAAGATGAACTCCGGTGCGGTGCGCACGCCGATGTTGTCACCCACGCCGATCACGAACGGACGCAGGTACAGCGCGCCGCCGGTGCCGTAAGGCGGGATGAAACGCTCGTTGGCGCGAACCACGTCCTTGCACGCTTCGATGAATTGCTCGGTGGACACATGCGGCATCAGCAGGCGGGCGCAGCTGCGCTGCATGCGGGCGGCGTTCTGGTCCGGACGGAACAGGTTGATCGAGCCGTCCTTGCAACGATAGGCCTTCAGGCCTTCGAAGCATTGCTGGCCATAGTGAAGGGCAGTGGAGCCTTCGCTGATGTGCAGCACGTTGTCTTCGGTCAGGGTGCCTTTGTCCCACTCGCCGTTGCGAAAGTACGACAGATAGCGTTTATCGGTCTTGATGTAATCAAAACCCAGCTTGTCCCAATTGATGCTTTCGTTACCCATGACACCCTCTATCACTTAACAACCGTCGAAACGGTTCAAGGCTTCTGACGTTTTTTTGGATGGGCACAACAATACTTCATTCTTGAGCGGTTTCGCAGCCCGGGCGATGGGGGGAGCAGCAGATTTATTAGCCTGCTTATGAAAAAACTCCCCCGCGTCGGGTTTTTACAGGTGCAACGCATGCCCGAGGGCACGCAACGCCGCTTCCTGCACCGCTTCACCCAGCGTCGGGTGCGCGTGGATGGTGCCGCCGATGTCCTCCAGTCGCGCGCCCATTTCCAGGCTTTGCGCGAACGCGGTCGACAGCTCCGACACCCCGACCCCGACCGCCTGCCAGCCGACAATCACATGATTGTCCCGACGGGCGACCACCCGCACGAAACCGGTTTTCGATTCCAGGGTCATCGCCCGACCATTGGCCGCGAACGGGAAGTTCGACACGATGCAGTCCAGTCCCGCAGCCTTGGCTTCATCCGGCGTCTTGCCGACGACCACCAGTTCCGGGTCGGTGAAGCACACGGCAGCGATGGCGGTCGGGTTGAATTCGCGGGTCTTGCCGCTGATCAGCTCGGCGACCATCTCGCCCTGAGCCATGGCGCGGTGGGCCAGCATCGGCTCGCCGCTCAGGTCGCCAATGGCGTAGACGTTGCGCATGCTGGTCTGGCAGCGGCTGTCGATCTTGATCGCCGAGCCGTTCATGTCCAGGTTCAACGCTTCGAGGTTCCAGCCCTGGGTATTGGGTTTGCGACCGACGGCCACCAGCACCTGATCGGTTTCCAGGTTCAGGGTGTCGCCGTTCGGGTCGCGGACCTGCAACGTACCGTCGAAGCCCAGCACGCTGTGCTTGAGATACAGCTTCACGCCCAGTTGCTTAAGCGCGTCGTGCACCGGTTGGGTCAGTTCGGCGTCGTAGGCTGGCAGGATCCGATCCTGCGCCTCGACCACACTGACCTCGGCGCCGAGCTTGCGGTAGGCAATGCCCAATTCCAGACCGATGTAACCACCGCCGACCACGATCAGGCGTTTCGGTACCGACTTCGGCGCCAGTGCTTCGGTCGACGAAATGATCGGCCCGCCAATCGGCAGGATCGGCAGGTTGACGCTTTTCGAGCCGGTGGCCAGCACCAGATGTTCGCACTGGATGCGGGTGTCGCCGACGTCCACGGTCTTGCCGTCGACAACCTTGGCCCAGCCGTTGATGACCTGAACCTTGTGCTTCTTCAGCAACGCGGCGACGCCGGTGGTCAGGCGATCGACGATGCCGTCCTTCCACTCGACGCTCTTGGTGATGTCGAGGGTTGGCGCGGAAACGCTGATGCCCAGTGCCGAATGCTGGTTGTGATGTTGAGTCTGGTGAAACTGCTCGGCCACATGAATCAGCGCTTTCGACGGAATGCAGCCAATGTTCAGGCAGGTGCCGCCCAGCGATTCGCCCTCGACCAGAATGGTCGAAATGCCCAGTTGTCCGGCACGAATGGCCGTTACATAACCGCCAGGGCCGCCGCCGATGATCAGCAGCGTGGTGTTCAGAGTTTGCATTGCATCACTCCACAAACAGGGTCGCGGGTTGTTCGATCAGGCCACGAATGGCCTGGATGAAGAGCGCCGCGTCCATGCCGTCGACCACGCGGTGATCGAAGGAGCTGGAGAGGTTCATCATCTTGCGGATCACCACCTGGCCTTTGACGACCATCGGGCGTTCGACGATTTTGTTCACACCGACGATCGCCACTTCCGGCAGGTTCAGCACCGGGGTGCTGACGATGCCGCCGAGGGCGCCGAGGCTGGTCAGGGTGATGGTCGAGCCGGACAGTTCATCGCGGCTGGCCTTGCCATTGCGGGCGGCGTTGGCCAGGCGGGAAATTTCTGCCGCGCTGTCCCACAGGCTGCGCGCCTCGGCGTGACGCACCACCGGCACCATCAGGCCCACATCGCTTTGGGTGGCGACGCCGACATGCACCGCGCCGAGGCGGGTGATGACCTGGGCTTCATCGTCGTAGCGGGCGTTCATCTGCGGGAAGTCGCGCAGGGCGACGACCAAGGCACGCACGAGGAAAGGCAGCAAGGTCAGCTTGCCACGGCTGGCGCCGTGTTTTTCGTTCAGGTGGGCGCGCAGTTCTTCAATCGCGGTGACGTCGATTTCCTCGACATAACTGAAGTGCGCGGCACGCTGAGTGGCGTCCTGCATGCGCTGGGCAATCTTGCGGCGCATGCCGATCACTTGAATCTGTTCTTCATCGTTACGCTGGGCGTAAGCGGCGGCGACAGGTGCTGAAGCGTTCGACTGACCTTGCGCCAGATAGGCGTCGAGGTCTTCGTGCAATACGCGCCCGGCCGGACCGGAACCACGCACCAGACGCAGTTGGATGCCCAGATCCAACGCATGTTTGCGCACGGCCGGCGAGGCCAGCGGGCGTTCATCGGCTTCGCGGGCGACCATCGGGCCCTGGCAAACGGTAGCCGCCGGACGCGGCGCGGCAACAGCAGGCTTGCTTTCAGCGACGGCTTCGACTTTGGGGGCAACAGGTTCTTTCGCAGGAGCAGGAGCCGGTTTGTCGGACTCCTTCAGATTGCCTGCGCCTTCCACTTCGATGCTGATCAGAATACTGCCGACCGCCATCACTTCACCCGGCTGACCGCCGAGTGCAATCACCTTGCCGTGGACCGGCGACGGAATGTCGACCATCGCCTTGTCGGTCATCACATCCGCCAGCACCTGATCTTCAACGACCAGATCGCCGACCTTGACGTGCCACTGCGACAGTTCTACTTCTGCGATGCCTTCGCCGATGTCCGGCATCTTGATAACGTGCGTGCCCATTCAGACCTCCATGACCCGTTTCAGCGCCGCGCCCACTCGGGACGGCCCAGGGAAATACGCCCACTCCTGCGCGTGGGGGTAGGGGGTGTCCCAACCGGTGACGCGCTCGATCGGCGCTTCCAGGTGGTGGAAGCAATGCTCTTGCACCAGCGACACCAGTTCGGCGCCGAAACCGCAGGTGCGGGTGGCTTCGTGAACCACGACGCAACGGCCGGTTTTCTTCACGGATTTGACAATGGTTTCCAGGTCCAGCGGCCACAGGCTGCGCAGATCGATGACTTCAGCATCAACGCCGGATTCTTCGGCGGCGACTTGCGACACGTACACGGTGGTGCCGTAGGTCAGCACGGTCACGTCCTTGCCCGGACGGGCGATGGCGGCGACGTCCAGCGGCACGGTGTAGTAGCCGTCAGGCACCTGCGCGGCCGGGTGTTTCGACCACGGGGTTACCGGACGTTCGTGATGGCCGTCGAACGGGCCGTTGTACAGGCGTTTGGGTTCGAGGAAGATCACCGGGTCATCGTTTTCGATGGAGGCGATCAGCAGGCCCTTGGCGTCATACGGGTTGGACGGCATGACAGTGCGCAGGCCGCAGACCTGGGTGAACAGGGCTTCGATGCTCTGGCTGTGGGTCTGACCACCGTAGATGCCGCCACCGCAAGGCATGCGCAGGGTCATCGGCGCAGTGAATTCGCCGGCCGAGCGATAACGCAGGCGTGCCGCCTCGGAAATGATCTGGTCGTAGGCTGGGTAGACGTAGTCGGCGAACTGGATTTCCACCACCGGACGCAGACCGTAGGCGCCCATGCCTACGGCGGTCCCGACAATGCCGCTCTCGGAGATCGGCGCGTCGAACACCCGCGAGGTGCCGTACTTGGCCTGCAGGCCTTCGGTGCAACGGAACACGCCGCCGAAGTAGCCGACGTCCTGGCCGAACACCACAACGTTGTCGTCACGCTCAAGCATCACATCCATGGCCGAGCGCAGGGCCTGGATCATGGTCATGGTGGTCGTGGTCATGGCGGTTTCCAACTGAATATTGTTGTTGTGATCGTTCATGTCAGATCCCCAACTGCTGACGCTGGCGCTTCAAGTGCTCCGGCATCTCTTTGTAGACGTCTTCGAACATGGTCGCGGCGCTCGGAATCTGGCCGCCGGCGAGGGTGCCGTACTGTTCGGCCTGTTTCTGTGCGGCGATCACTTCGGCTTCGAGCTCGGCGCTGACGGCGGCGTGCTCTTCTTCCGACCAGTGGCCGACCTTGATCAGGTGCTGTTTCAGGCGGGCAATCGGGTCGCCCAGCGGGAAGTGGCTCCAGTCGTCGGCAGGACGGTATTTGGACGGATCGTCGGAGGTCGAGTGCGGGCCGGCGCGGTAGGTGACCCATTCGATCATGGTCGGGCCGAGGCCGCGGCGGGCGCGTTCGGCTGCCCAGGCGGAGGCGGCGTAGACCGCGTAGAAATCGTTGCCATCAACCCGCAGCGAGGCGATGCCGCAACCGACGCCGCGTCCGGCGAAGGTGGTGGCTTCACCACCGGCGATGGCCTGGAAGGTCGAGATCGCCCACTGGTTGTTGACCACGTTGAGAATCACTGGCGCCCGGTAAACGTGAGCGAAGGTGAGGGCAGTGTGGAAGTCCGATTCGGCGGTGGCGCCGTCGCCGATCCAGGCCGAGGCGATTTTGGTGTCGCCCTTGATCGCCGAGGCCATGCCCCAGCCCACGCCCTGGATGAACTGGGTCGCGAGGTTGCCGGAAATGGTGAAGAAACCGGCGTCCTTGACCGAGTACATGATCGGCAGCTGACGGCCCTTGAGCGGGTCGCGCTCGTTGGACAGCAGTTGGCAGATCAGGTCGACCAGCGGTACGTCGCGGGCCATCAGGATGCTTTGCTGGCGGTAGGTCGGGAAGCACATGTCGTCGATGTTCAAGGCCAGGGCCTGAGCGCTGCCGATGGCTTCTTCGCCAAGGCTTTGCATGTAGAACGACATTTTTTTCTGACGCTGGGCGACCACCATGCGGTTGTCGTAGATCCGGGTCTTGAGCATGGCACGCATGCCTTTGCGCAGGATCTCGACCGGGACGTTCTCGGCCCATGGACCGAGAGCATTGCCCTGGTCGTCGAGCACTCGGATCAGGCCACGGGCCAGGTCGGCGGTGTCGGCGGGTTCAACGTCGATGGAAGGTTTGCGCACCGTGCCGGCATCGGTCAGATGCAGGTAGGAGAAATCGGTTTTGCAGCCTGGGCGGCCCGAGGGTTCAGGGACGTGCAGACGCAGCGGTTCATACGCTTGGGTCATGGCTTCTACGCTCGATCTTGTGAATTTCTTGTAGTGAGCTGGCAGTCATTCTTCGATAAAAGAAATCTTGTCCTACAACAATCATAGGCCCGGGCAAGAAGAATATTTCTCTCTGTTTCGTTGCACTGGAGATCATTTGCAGATAGAAATTCTGCATAAACATAAAAAACAGGTGGTTTTGTCTCATGCGCAAACTGGACCGTACCGACATCGGCATTCTCAACAGCCTTCAAGAGAACGCGCGCATCACCAATGCCGACCTGGCCCGTTCGGTCAATCTGTCACCGACACCGTGCTTCAACCGGGTCAAGGCGATGGAAGAGTTGGGCCTGATTCGCGAGCAAGTGACTCTGCTGGACGCCGACCTGCTCGGGCTGCACGTGAACGTGTTCATTCACGTGAGCCTGGAGAAGCAGGTAGAGGAAGCTTTGCAGCATTTCGAAGAGGCGATTTCCGACCGGCCGGAAGTCATGGAGTGCTACCTGATGGCCGGCGACCCGGACTATCTGATCCGGGTGCTGGTGCCGACCATTCAGTCGCTTGAGCGCTTCATGATGGACTTCCTGACCAAGGTGCCAGGGGTGGCCAACATCCGGTCGAGCTTTGCGCTCAAGCAGGTGCGTTATAAAACGGCGTTGCCGTTGCCGGCGAATGGTTTGACGTTGGGTGTTTGAAGTCTGGGGTGCAGGGCTATCGGGTCAGCAGACGTCCTGCACATTGCCACAGGCATCAGAAAATGCGTCGGTACAGGTTGCAAATCAGCGGGAATATCACTTTGTGAGCCAATTCAAGGGCGATGTAGGTAACGACGGCAGCAAGAAAAGGGTCGAAACCGAGTGTGGTATCGGTCAGCCCGCCAAGATTGGTGAAGTAGGTGAAATGGTTAACGCAGCCCGGTGTGTCGAAGGTGAGGCCATATTGGGCGACACTGTCGGGAACGGAGCTGGACTCGCAGATTTTCGTTCCGGCAGTTCCCTCGAATTTCAATAGCCAGCCTAATGCCAATATGGACGCCACCCCAAGAATATCCGCTACAAGCCCGAACCGCCTCCCCATTCCTATGAAAATGACCTTGGATATCGCTAGCTCAACGAGCATTAGAAATGCGGTTCCCAATATAAAAAATGTAGTCGTCATCGAGGATCTGGCTCCAAGCCTTGGAAAAGCAAAATGCGTCATCAATGATGGCAAGTGGCCTTTATTTGGGCAAGGAATAGTCTTTGGAAGACAAATGCTTGGAGCTATCCGTGTCTGCTGACAGGCAGGCGCTTCTTATTGTTTTGGCACCTTATAACTTGTTGACAGGGATCTTCAGGTAAGTCACGCCATTGTCCTCCGCCGGCGGCATGTTCCCCGCCCGCACATTCACCTGAATCGCCGGCAGCAACAGCGTCGGCATGCCCAGTCCTGCATCACGTTTGGTGCGCATCTCGACGAACGCGGTTTCGTCGACGCCGTCATGCACATGGATATTGCTTTTACGCTGTTCGCCAACGGTGGTCTGACACTGTGAGGCGCGACCTTGCGGCGGGTAGTCGTGGCAGACATAGAGCTTCACGCTGGCGGGGAAGGCCAGCAGTTTGTGGATCGAATTGAACAGTTGATTCGCGTTGCCGCCGGGGAAGTCGCAACGGGCGGTGCCGACGTCGGGCATGAACAGCGTGTCGCCGACCAGGATCTGTTCGCCGTCGATCAGGTAGGCCATGTCCGCCGGGGTGTGGCCGGGGACGTGCAGGGCGGTGGCCTTGAGATTGCCGATCCTGAACGACTCGTTCGGCGCGAACAGGTGATCGAACTGTGAGCCGTCGACACGAAATTCCGGCTCCAGGTTGAACAGCGCCTTGAACACGTTCTGCACTTTGCTGATCGATTCGCCAATCGCGATCTTGCCGCCCAGCTCACGGCGCAGGTAGGGCGCAGCGGAAAGGTGATCGGCGTGAGCGTGGGTTTCCAGCAGCCACTGCACTTGCAGCTTATGGGCGCGAACAAAGGCAATGATCTTGTCGGCCTGGGCCGTGCAGGTGCGACCGGCGGCGCCGTCGTAATCAAGCACCGGATCGACGATTGCGCACTGCCCGCCATCGGCCTCGTAGACCACGTAGCTGTAGGTCGAAGAGGCGGGGTCTAGGAAAGCTTCAATCAGCGCGGGCATGGACACGGTCCTGTGCAGGAAGGTGGAAAGTCAGGGTTGCAACACTTTATGTAAAAACATAATGTTCGCAGCTTAAGTGACGTTGAAGGCATCCTGCAAATGCAATCCAGTCTGACCGAATGTGAAGTCGCCCAACTGCGGGCCTCGGCCTCCAAGGCCTGTTCGCTGCTCAAGGCCTTGGCCAACGAGGATCGGTTGTTGATCCTGTGCCAGTTGACCCAGGGCGAACGCAACGTCGGCGAGCTGGAGAAAATGACCGGCGTGCGTCAGCCGACCCTGTCCCAGCAATTGGGCATCCTGCGTGATGAAGGGCTGGTCGCGACCCGTCGTGAAGGCAAGTACATTTTCTACGGTCTCGCCAGTCATGAAGTCATCCAGGTGATGAAAACACTGTCCGGACTCTACTGCGGAGCCGTGCTCAAAAGCTGGGCGCAATAGACCCGGCTATCCTTGCGTGCAGCAATAAGGAACAAGCAATGAACGATCAACACTGGGGCCCATCCATCAGTGCGGACATCGTGGTCATCGGCGGGGGCACTGCCGGCATCGGTTTTGTCGCGAGCCTGCTCAAACGTGACCCGCACCTGAATATCACGGTGATCGAACCGAGTGCCCAGCATTACTACCAACCGGCCTGGACGTTGGTCGGCGGTGGCGCCTACGACGCCAAAGACACCGCCCGACCGATGAACAAGGTACTGCCGCGTCAGGCCACCTGGATTCAGGCGGCAGTGACCAACATCGATCCTGACACACGCCTACTCACCCTCAACGATCAACGCACCGTCACCTATCAGAACCTGATCGTCTGCCCCGGCCTGCGCCTGGCGTGGGAGAAGATCGAAGGCCTGCAGGAAAGTCTCGGCCAGCACGGTGTGACGTCCAACTACAGCTATCAGCATGCGCAATACACCTGGGAACAGGTGCAGAAACTGCGCGGCGGCAAGGCGCTGTTCACTCAGCCGGCGATGCCGATCAAATGCGCCGGTGCCCCTCAGAAGGCGCTCTATCTGTCCTGCGACCACTGGCTCAAGAATGGCGTATTGAACAAGGTCGAGGTTGAATTCAACCTGGCCGGCGCCGCGCTGTTCGGCGTGGCGACTTTCGTGCCGCCGCTGATGAAATACATCGAGAAATACAACGCGCGGCTGGCGTTCAATTCCAATCTGGTGAAGGTCGATGGCCCGGCGAAAACCGCCTGGTTTGACATCAAGGACGCGGACGGCAACGTCACCCGTCAGGCGAAAACCTTCGACTTGCTACACGTGGTGCCGCCACAGGTTTCGCCGGACTTCATCGCGCAGAGTCCGCTGGCCGAAGCCGCCGGCTGGTGCGAGGTCAACCCGCACACGCTGCAACATCCGCGTTATCCCGAAGTGTTTGCGCTGGGCGATATCTGCGGCACCACCAATGCGAAAACCGCGGCGGCAGTGCGCAAGCAAGTCGTGGTGGTGGCGGAAAATCTGCTGGCGTTGCGCAAGGAACTGGCGCTGCCACTGAAGTACGACGGCTACGGTTCCTGCCCGCTGACGGTGGAAAAGGGCAAGGTGATTCTCGCCGAGTTCGGCTATGGCGGTAAGTTGCTGCCGACCTTTCCCCTCGACCCGACCGTGCCGCGCCGTTCTGCATGGTGGCTGAAGGCGACCCTGCTGCCGTGGTTCTACTGGCACGGCATGCTCAAGGGCCGCGAATGGCTGACGAGCCTGTCCAAAGTCGACTGAGAACACTCTATGTTGCTGGCAAGTCTGTTTGGCGTGTTGATGGGGTTGATCCTCGGTCTGACCGGGGCCGGCGGCGGGATTCTCGCGGTGCCCGCGCTGGTGCTCGGACTGGGCTGGACGATGACGCAAGCGGCGCCGGTGGCGTTGTTCGCCGTCGGCAGCGCGGCGGCGGTCGGTGCCATCGACGGTCTGCGCCATGGTCTGGTGCGTTATCGCGCGGCGCTGTTGATTGCGGCACTTGGTGCAGTGTTTTCGCCGGTGGGCATCTACTTCGCCCATCAGTTGCCGGAAAAGATCCTGATGATCCTGTTCAGCCTGCTGATGGTGATGGTGGCGTGGCGCATGCTGCGCCGCGAACGCCAGGAGCCGGGCCCGAGCGATCATGGCCACGCCAGTTGGGGGCAGAAGAACTGCATGCTCAACGAACAGACCGGTCGCTTCGACTGGACCGCCAAATGCACCGCGACCCTTGCGGCGCTGGGTGCTGTCACCGGCGTGGTGTCTGGTTTGTTGGGCGTTGGCGGCGGGTTTCTGATCGTGCCGGCGTTCAAGCAACTGACCGATGTGCAGATGCGCGGGATCGTCGCCACTTCCTTGATGGTCATCAGCCTGATTTCCGCCATTGGCGTGATTGGCGCATTTCATGCCGGGGTGCGGATCGATCATCTGGGCGCGGCGTTTATCGTTGCGAGCATCGTCGGCATGATCGTCGGCCGCAAACTTTGCGCGCGGGTACCGGCGCGGGCGTTGCAGGTGGGGTTTGCCAGTGTGTGTCTGGTGGTCGCGGCTTATATGCTGCTGCGGGCGTGAGTCGTTAAGCAGAGAGAAAATCGCAGCCTTGGCTGCGATTTTTTTGTCACTGGTTGTACGCCGCCTCGGTGTTGTCGATCAGCGGGTTTTTCTCGGTCAGCACCACCTGGGCAATCTGATCCTTGCGCATGAATGTCACCTTCGGATGCGATTGCGCGTAACGGATAAAACGTTCCATCGCCTCGACCATCGCCGGCGTGCCGCCGATGCGGTCGTGCAGACTCACCGACATCATCCGCCGCTTGCTCGCGCCTTCGGCGTAGAGGCGATCGAATTCCAGCACCAGTTGCTGATAGAACTGCTCGGCGGAGAAGTGCCGGCCCTCGACCAACACGATGTCGTTGTTGCGCAGGGTGTAGGGCACCACGGCGAATTTGCGCCCGCGAACCATCGTCACGAAGGGTTCGTCGCGGCTGACGTCGTCGATGTGGTAGGTGAAATTCAGATCCTGCAGGACCTTCAACGTATTGGGACTGCGCCGCAGCCAGTTGGCGTTGTAGCCGACCGAGCGCTGGCCGGTGATTTTTTCCACGGCTGCGACGCCGTCGCCGATGAACTGTTTTTCCTGGGCGTAGTTCATGTTGTACGAATCGGCCCAGCGCATGCCGTGGGCTGCCAGTTCATGGCCGCGCTCGGCGATGGCCTTGGCCAGTTCCGGGTGCTTGAGCGCCGCTTCGCCGACCACATGGGAAGTGACCTTGATGCCGGTGCGGTCCCACAGATCAAGCATGCGCCACAAGCCTTCCTTGTAGCCGTAATCGAACCAGGTCTGCGCCGGCAGGTCCGGGTAGCCTTTGGGCAACGGTGTACCGGAGAACGGACTTTCAGCACCCTCGGGCTGGCCGCCGGTTTCGAATTGCATCGACACCGAAATCACCAGTTGCGAGCCATCCGGCCAGGGTCGTTCCTGGGCGAAGGCGAGGGCAGGCAGCATCAGGGCGGCTGCCAGCAGGTTTTTCAGCAGACGCGGGGAGCGTTGCCAGCGGGAAGTGGTCATAACGGGCACCTTGCAGGTTGAGAAGTGCTGCAAGGTTGGCATTCGCTACGCTTGGGAAAAATCCGCTGCGGGCGAGATGACCTTTAAACAAAATTTACGAATCCCGGCGACCCCGGCACACTGAAGCCATCTTCGGCACAAGGCCTTTCAATGAATCAATACGCCCCGCGCGACTGGCAGCCTCACGAGAAGCCCAGTCTGCCCGGTTCCCCCTCGACGCCGCTGCACTCCAACCCCAGGCGCCTGGCCTATGCGCTGGTGGGGTTGCTGGTGGCGCTGACCGGTGGTTTGGGCAATTCGCTGGTGGTCGCCAACCTGCCTTACCTGCAAGGCGCGATTGGGGCGACGACGGCTGAAATGGCCTGGTTGCCGGCGGCGTATGTAATGACCAACGTGTCGATGAACCTGCTGCTGGTGAAGTTTCGCCAGCAGTTCGGTTTGCGGGCGTTCACCGAGGTGTTTCTGGTTTTGTATGCGCTGGTGACCTTCGGCCATTTGTTCGTCAATGACCTGAGCTCGGCGATTGCGGTGCGTGCCGCTCACGGCATGGTCGGCGCGGCGTTGAGCTCGCTGGGCCTGTATTACATGGTGCAGGCGTTCCCGGCCAAATGGCGGATGAAGGCGCTGGTGCTGGGGCTTGGCACTTCGCAATTGGCGTTGCCGCTGGCGCGATTGTTCTCCGAAGACTTGCTGCAGATCGCCGAATGGCGCGGCCTGTACCTGTTCGAATTGGGCATGGCGCTGCTGTCGCTCGGCTGCGTGTTGATGCTCAAGCTGCCGCCGGGTGACCGCTTCAAGACTTTCGAACCCCTCGACTTTCTCACCTTCGCCATCCTCGCCAGTGGCGTGGCCTTGCTGTGCGCGGTGCTGTCCCTAGGGCGGATCGACTGGTGGCTCGAAGCACAATGGATCGGCATCGCCCTTGCCGCATCGATTGCCTTGATCCTCGCGGGGCTGGCCATCGAACACAACCGCAGCAACCCGATGCTGATGACCCGCTGGCTCGGCAGCGGGGTGATGATCCGCCTCGCGCTGGCGGTGATCCTGATTCGCATGGTGACCTCGGAGCAATCCACCGGCGCCGTGGGTTTCATGCAGAATCTGAACATGAGCAGCCAGCAGTTGCACAGCCTCTACGTGGTGATGCTGATCGGCAGCGTCGCCGGGCTGCTGACCAGTGCGCTGACCATCGACCCGAAACACCTGCTGATGCCGCTGATCGTGTCGCTGGCGTTGATGGCCACCGGTTCGATCATCGACAGCTCTTCGAACAACCTGACCCGCCCCGAAAACCTCTATTTCAGCCAGTTCCTGCTGGCGTTCGGCAGCACATTCTTCCTCGGCCCGACCATGGTTCTCGGCACGCGCAACGTGCTGACCAATCCGCGCAACCTCGTGAGCTTTTCGGTGTTGTTCGGGATCTGCAACAACCTCGGCGGCCTGATCGGCGCAGCGTTGCTGGGGACATTCCAGATCGTGCGCGAGAAGTTTCATTCCAGCCATATCGTCGAGCAACTGGTGCTGTCCGATCCGTTGGTGGCCGCCCGGGTACAGAGCGGCGGTTCGGCGGTCGGCTCCCTGATTGCGGACCCGAGCCTGCGCAACCTGCAAGGCATTCGCAGCCTGGCCAACGCCGCCACCCGCGAAGCCAACGTGCTGGCCTACAACGATGTGTTCATGCTGATCGCGGTGATCGCGATCTTGACCATGATCTGGATTTCCCTCCGTGCGCTGTGGCTGATCAGCACCACCAAAGCCGTCGCCCCGACACCTTCCGTACCTTCCAGCGGTGCCACTTCTTCATGACCGAACCGACCACCACGACCACCAATGCCATCGCCGCCACTCCCGAGGGAGAGGCGCCGCCGTCATCACCGAACACTGAACCGCGCTCGCTGCGGGTGCGGATCATCTCGTCGCTGGGCTTTGCCGCGATTGCCATCGTCGGTGTGCTGATCGTGCTTTACGCCTGGCAGTTGCCGCCGTTCAGCAGCGCGGTCGAGACCACTGAAAACGCCTTGGTGCGGGGGCAGGTGACGATCATCGGTCCGCAGCTCAGTGGTTATGTGTTTGAAGTACCGGTGCAGGACTTCCAGTTTGTGAAGGAGGGCGATTTGCTGGTGCGTCTCGATGACCGCATTTATCAGCAGCGTCTCGATCAGTCGCTGGCGCAACTGGCGGTACAGAAGGCTGCACTGGCCAACGTCGTGCAGCAGCGCAACAGCGCCGAAGCGACGATCAAGTTGCGGCAGGCGGTGGTGGCCGACAGCGAGGCGCAGCTGCGCAAAAGCGAGGCTGACTTGCGACGCAACACGGCGTTGGTCAATGACGGCTCAGTTTCCAAGCGCGAGATGGACGTGGCGCTGGCCGCCAATGCGCAGGGCATTGCGTCGGTGGCGCAGGCCAAGGCCAACCTGGAGATCGCCCGGCAGGACCTGCAAACGGTGATCGTCAATCGCGGCTCGCTGGAAGCAGCGGTGGCCAGCGCCGAGGCGGCGGTGCAACTGGCGCGGATCGATCTGTCCAACACCCGGATCATCGCCCCGCGCGACGGCCAGCTCGGGCAGATCGGCGTGCGCCTCGGTGCCTACGTCAATTCCGGGGCACAGTTGATGGCGCTGGTGCCGGACCAGAAGTGGGTGATCGCCAACATGAAAGAAACCCAGATGGACAACGTGCGGGTCGGGCAACCGGTGACCTTCACCGTGGATGGCCTGAACCACCGCAAGTTCACGGGTCATGTGCAGCACATTTCGCCGGGCACCGGTTCCGAATTCGCCTTATTGCAGGCCGACAACGCCACCGGCAACTTCGTGAAAATCGCTCAACGGGTGCCGGTGCGTATCACCATCGATCCGGGGCAGCAGGAGAGCGAACGGCTGCGACCGGGGATGTCGGTGGTGGTCAGCATCGATACGGCGGCGGGTGATACCCAGAAGCACTGACGTCAGGCAGCGATCATCGGCGGCAGGGTGCCGAGCACGGACACGGCCGCCACGGCACCGATCCCCAGCAACCACTCGAGCATCACGCTGCGCTTGAGGGTGTCGATCCGTTGTTCGCAATCACTGATGCGCAAGCGGTTGAACAGCGCCAGTGCGAGCATGCCGAACACCAGCAATGCCTTGATCAACAGAATCAGGGCAAATCCCGAGAACAACGGCGTCGGCCACCATTGGCCAGTGAGGACGCGCACGTTGATCAGCCCGGTGATCAACAGGCCGGCGACCAACACGTAGCCGAGCCCGCTGAACCGTTGCAGGACCTCACGAACCGTTTCGCCGGACTGGCGCAGGATCATCACCAGCATCAGCAACCCACCGAGCCAGGCGCCGACGCACGTCAGGTGAACCACCTGATTGAGGATCAGCATCTGGCCGCTGAAGCCGTCGAGCATGGCCCCGTGACCGACCGGGGCGAGGGTCATCAGCAGCAACGCGCTCAGGCCCAGCCGCAATGGTTGGCTCGATCGCCACGGGGTAAACAGCAACGCCAGCAACAGTGCATTGATCAGCAGATGCCAGCGCCACACCTGACCGAAAAATGTATGGCCCAGCACCAGCTCGACGGTGTCCGGATCGAACGCCGCAGCGGCCGAACCGGCCATGCTCGCGGTGATCAGCAACGCCCAGGCAACGCCGCTGACCAGCGCAATCGCCGCCAGCCAACGGGCCAGCCGCGCCAGGTGTCGATCCAGCGCCGGCGCTTCACCCTTGAGCAGCAGCGGCCGGAACAGCCAGGCCCCGAACAGCATCAACACCACGATGAAATGCAGGAACCGGCACAACACCAGCGCTTCACTCATGAATTACTGGCCAACCTTGAACTGATAGGCGCCTTCGCTCTTGTGCGTATCGACCGACACCGCGTGCCATTCGACCTTGTATTCGCCAGCGGTCAACGGTGCTTCGGGCGTGACGATCAGGGTTTTCTTGTCGCCTTCGGTGGTCAGCGGCTTGACCTTCACCGGCGCGCCATCGTGGGTCACGATGACTTTGGTGAAGCTGGCTTCGACGCCTTCGGAAAACACCAGGCGCAGATCCGCCGGCGCGGCGACGGTGCTGTCGGCGGCCGGGGTCTGGCTTTTCAGATGTGCGTGGGCGAACGCCTGGGAAGTGACGACCAGCGAGGCGAGCAGCGCGCCGGCGGTGAACAGGTTTTTCAGCTTCATGGGCAATCCCTTTTCAGTGAGTGACGGCGGACAGTATAGGGTGTGCCGTGCACGTTGCCTTGAGGTGAGACAAGGAGGCGGGTGGCGATCCTAAACCAGAAAAATGCCCGGGTGTGTGAAGAATCGTTCTTGGCTGTCGCCCCTTGCCCAGAGCGGATGCTAGTCTTCAACAACGTTGTCTTCAGGGAGCCCTCATGGGCAATCACAAGATCGAAATCCGCCGCACCAATGTCGACAAGATCCTGCTGGCGGCGGAAAAGGTGTTCGCCGAAAAAGGCTTCGGTGGCACCGCCATGGCCGACATCGCCGCCGAAGTGCAATTGCCGCGTTCCAACCTGCATTACTACTTTTCGACCAAGAGCGAGCTGTACAGCGCGGTGCTGTTCGACCTGCTGGAAGTGTGGAAGCAGGACGCCCTGTGCTTCGAGATGTTCGATGATCCACGCGTGGTGCTCAGCAGCTACATCCGCGCCAAGATGAATCATTCGCGCAGCCGGCCGTATGGCTCGAAAGTCTGGGCCAACGAAATCATCCACGGCGCGCCGACCCTGGGTGAGGCGCTGGATGTCAGCCTGTACGACTGGGCCAAGATGAAAGAGGCGAAGATTCGTCAGTGGGTGGAAGACAAGCGGATTCTGCCGGTGGAGCCGTCGAGCCTGCTCTATATGATCTGGGCGTCGACCCAGCACTATGCCGACTTCGATCACCAGGTGAACATTCTGAATGAGCATCAGCCGTTGTCGGACATGCAGTTCGAGCGGGCGGTGCAGACGGTGACGAGTGTGATTTTGCGGGGGATCGGGTTGGAGCCTTGATCGATCGTTCCCACGCATCGACGTGGGAACGATCTTTGGCTCAGGCACTTACATGGTAGGGATTGCGCGGATCATGATTCCAGTCCAGAAACGGCTTGCCCGTCTCCATCGGCACCATCTCGATGCAGTCCGCCACCGGGCAGGTGATCTGGCACAGATTGCACCCCACACACTCATCATCGATCACTTCATATGTGTGCGTGCCATCGGCCTGTTTCAGGCTGCTGATTGCCTGGTGTGACGTGTCTTCGCAGGCAATGTGGCACCGCCCGCAACCGATGCACGCTTCCTGATCGATCTTCGCGATGACCTGATAGTTGATGTCCAGGTACTTCCAGTCGGTCGTATTGCCCACCGCACGCCCGGAGAACTCGGCGATGCTGGCGTAGCCCTGACTGTCCATCCACCGCGACAAGCCATCCTTCATTTCATCGACAATCCGGAAACCGTGGAGCATCGCCGCCGTGCACACCTGCACCGCACCGCTGCCCAGTGCAATGAACTCCGCCGCATCGCGCCAACTGCCGATGCCACCGATGCCACAGATCGGCAGGCCTTGAGTCTGCGGATCACGGGCGATTTCCGCGACCATGTTCAGCGCTATCGGTTTGACCGCCGAGCCGCAATAGCCGCCGTGGGTGCTTTTGCTGCCGACGGTGGGCAGGGCGACCATGTGTTCGAGGTCAACACTGGTGATCGAATTGATGGTGTTGATCAGCGACACCGCATCGGCGCCGCCCCGGTATGCGGCGCGGGCGGCGACGCGGATGTCGGTGATGTTCGGTGTGAGTTTGACGATCACCGGCAGCGAGCAATAGGTCTTGCACCAGCGCGTGACCTGCTCGACGTACTCCGGCACCTGACCGACTGCCGCGCCCATCCCGCGTTCGGGCATGCCGTGGGGGCAACCGAAGTTCAGCTCGATGCCGTCGGCGCCGGTGGCTTCCACCAGCGGCAGGATGTTTTTCCACGACTCTTCGACACACGGCACCATCAGCGACACGATCAACGCGCGATCCGGCCAGTCCTTTTTCACCTGGGTGATTTCCCGCAGGTTGATTTCCAGCGAGCGGTCGGTGATCAGTTCGATGTTGTTGATGCCCAGCACTTCGCGGTTGGCGCCGTAATGCGCCGAAAAACGCGACGACACGTTGACCGCCGCCGGGTCTTCACCCAGGGTTTTCCAGACCACGCCGCCCCAGCCGGCCTCGAAGGCGCGCACCACGTTATAGGCTTTATCGGTCGGTGGCGCGGAGGCCAGCCAGAACGGGTTGGGGGCTTTGATACCGGCGAAGACAATCGAGAGATCGGCCATTTACGCAGCCTCCACGTTGAGCATCAGTTGAGCGTTGATCGCCTCGGCGGCGCGCTTGCCGTGTTGCACCGCTTGCACGGTCAGGTCCTGATCGAGGCTGGTGCAGTCGCCGCCGGCGTACACGCCGGGGATGCTGGTGCGCAGGTTTTCATCGACCTGGATGCGTTCGCCCTGACGCTTCAGCTCGCGGGCCAGCGGGTCGGCGAGGGCGCTGCCGTCGAAGGCCTGGCCGATGGCTTTGAAGATCGCATCGGCGGCCAGCTCGAACGTCTCGCCAGTGGTTTGCAGGCGACCTTCCACCAGATGCGTACGGGCGAAGCGCATGCCGCGCACCTTGCCTTGAGCATCGAGCAGCACTTCGTCCGGTTGCGCCCAGGTCAGCAGCCGCACCTGATTGGCCTTGGCAATGTCCTGCTCGTGGCCGGTGGCGCCCATGTCTGCCGCGCCACGGCGATAGACCAGATTGACGTCGCGGGCACCGAGGCGGGCCATTTGCACGGCCATATCGATGGCGGTGTTGCCGGCGCCGAGGACGATGCAGTGTTCAGCCAGCGGCAGTTGTGACAGGTCATCGGCCTGGCGCAGCTCGCGGATGTAGTCGGTGGCCGCGAGCAGGCCGGGCGCGTCTTCGTGGGCCAGGCCGAGTTGCTTGCTGGCGTTCAGGCCGAGGCCGAGGAACACCGCATCGAACTGCTGATGCAGCTCGCTCAAGGTCAGGTTATCGCCGAGTTTCTGCCCGTGGCGGATTTCGATGCCGCCGATTTGCAGGAGGAAATCCAGTTCCTTCTGCGCGTAGTCGTCGACCAGTTTGTATTTGGCAATTCCGTATTCGTTGAGCCCGCCAGCCTTCTCCCGCGCTTCGAAAATCACCACGTCATGACCGTGCATGGCGCTGCGATGCGCGCAGGACAGACCCGCCGGGCCGGCACCGACCACGGCGATGCGTTTGCCGGTGGCGGCGGCGCGCTGGAACGGGTGCTCGGTGAAGTGCGCGTTGTCCACGGCGTAGCGTTGCAGCAGGCCGATCAGCACCGGCGCGCATTCGTGGGCGTTGTTGCGCACGCAGGCTTGCTGGCAGAGGATCTCGGTCGGACAGACCCGCGCGCAACTGCCGCCGAGGATGTTCGCCGAGAGGATTTTCTGCGCGGCGCCCGGCACGTTGTCCTGATGGATGTTGCGGATGAACGACGGGATATCGATCTCGCTCGGGCACGCATTCACGCACGGCGCGTCGTAGCAATACAGGCAGCGCGAAGCTTCCAGATGCGCCTGACGGTCGTTGAGCGGCGGTGCCAGATCAGTGAAATGGCCGGCGAGGGCGGCCGCACTTTCGTGCGGGTGCGGGAGATGATTCAGGGTCTCGATCACGGTTTTTTGCCTCACGGTTATTTGAGGTTTTCTGCCTCTGTCGGGCAGTGGTTTTTTGTTGTCGATCGTTCCCACGCTCTGCGTGGGAATGCCTCAAGGGACGCTCCGCGTCCAGTGACGCGGAGCGTCACGGGCTGCATTCCCACGCAGAGCGTGGGAACGATCATCGGTAATCAGGGAATCAGCGTTTGACGGCCACAGGTCTGTGCAACTCAGCCCGCTTGCTCAACAAGTCAAACACCGCCGGATACGCCGGCCGTTCGATATACCGCCCGGCCCCACGCTCGGCGCGCAGGTCGCCGTCGGCCCAGACCACCCGGCCCTGGCTGACGGTATGGCTCGGCACACCGGTCACGGTCTTGCCTTCGAAGATGTTGAAGTCCACCTGCTGATGGTGGGTCTTGGCGGAGATGGTGCGGGTGCCTTGCGGGTCCCACAGCACCAGGTCGGCATCGGCGCCGACGCGGATTGCGCCCTTGCGCGGATAGAGATTGAAGATTTTCGCGGTGTTGGTGGAGGTGAGGGCGACGAAGTCCTGCATCGACAACCGTCCCGAGTTCACCCCTTCATCCCACAACACCGCCATGCGGTCTTCGATGCCGGCGGTGCCGTTGGGGATCTTGCTGAAGTCGTCGCGGCCGGCGGCTTTCTGCTCGGCGCAGAAGCAGCAATGATCGGTGGCGGTGGTGTGCAGATTGCCGCTCTGCAAGCCATGCCACAGCGCCTCCTGATGCCCGCGCGGGCGGAACGGCGGGCTCATCACGTAACCGGCGGCGGTCTGCCAGTCCGGGTGCTGGTAGACGCTGTCGTCCAGCAGCAGATGCCCGGCCAGCACTTCGCCGTAGACCGGTTGACCCTTGCTGCGGGCGTAGGTGATTTCGTCGAGGGCCTCCTTGGTCGAGACGTGTACCAGGTACAGCGGCGTGCCGATGGTTTCAGCGATGCGGATCGCCCGGCTCGCGGCTTCACCTTCGACCTGCGAGGGCCGCGACAGCGGGTGCGCTTCCGGCCCGGTGATGCCCTGGGCCATCAACTTGCGCTGCAGGTGATAGACCAGCTCGCCGTTTTCCGCGTGCACGGTCGGCACGGCGCCGAGTTCCAGGCAGCGCTCGAAACTCGCCACCAGCGTGTCGTCGGCGGCCATGATCGCGTTCTTGTAGGCCATGAAATGCTTGAAGCTGTTGATCCCGTGCTGGCTGACCAGTTCGGCCATTTCCTCGCGGACCTGCTCGCTCCACCAGGTGATCGCGACGTGGAAACCGTAGTCGGAGGCGGACTTCTCCGCCCAGCCACGCCACTGATGAAACGCTTCGAGCAGCGACTGCTGCGGATTGGGAATCACGAAATCGATGATCGAGGTAGTGCCGCCGGCCAGGCCTGCGGCGGTGCCGCTGTAGAAGTCTTCGCTGGCCACGGTGCCCATGAACGGGAGTTGCATGTGAGTGTGTGGATCGATGCCGCCGGGCATCAGGTATTGGCCGCTGCCGTCGAGCACTTCGGCGCCGGCGGGAATATCCAGGTTTTCACCAATGGCTTTGATCACGCCGTCAGCGCAATAGACATCGGCGCGGTAACTTTCATCATGGGTAACAACGGTGGCGCCACGGATCAACAGAGACATTCCGAGTTCCTCGCAGGCATGACCGACTTGTGCCGGTTCTAGATGTTTTATTGTTTGCAGCGCCAATGCGTAATCTTGTCAGCGCTGTCAGGAATAGACGCTAGTCGCAGTTTTACAATTGAGCAAGAATATTTTTTATAAGCTTATATCTGTTTTAAGTGACTGATAAATAACGATAAAAATACAAAATCACCAAAATGGTGAGGTGCTTCACCATTTTGACGCACTTGACAGGTTGGAAATATGAGCAAGATTTCCTATGTGAAATCAGCCGCTTGAAGTTGAGCTGCGGTTGATCGCCCACGACGAAAAAAAGTGCAGTGCACCAGATTGAGTCCTGACAGTTCGGACAACTTGCCTGGCATTTAGCCTGAGTGTTCAGTCAAGTTTTCCCGGCCTCATAAGGTGAATAATTAAAACTGATAAACATCAGTTGGTTACGCAAAGTTGAAAGCACGGCCCGATGCGAAAGCGGGGCACCCGGCACGTTTATTGATGCCGCCGCTGACACCATGGCCGGTGCAAGAAAGTTGTCAGTTCCTCCGGCCATCGTCCGGCTTGCACCCGCGTGTGCAGCCGCCTGATGAGCAAAAAAATAATCAGAAGAACAGTGGAGCGGCCATGCAACAGAACAGATCACAAGTGATCGAGCGCGACGGCTTGTTCGAGCTCGAAGCCGGCAGCGACGTCCTCGACAGTCCCCGTTACAACCACGACATGGCACCGACCAAGGTGCGCGAACGAACCTGGAACAAATGGCACATCACCGCGCTGTGGATCGGCATGTCGATCTGCGTGCCGACCTACACCCTCGGCGGGGTGCTCACCGCGTACTTTGGCCTGACCGTTGGCGAGGCACTGCTGGCGATTCTGTTTGCCAACGTCATCGTTCTGATTCCCCTCACACTCAACGCGTTTCCCGGCACCAAGTACGGGATTCCGTTTCCCGTGCTGCTGCGTTCGTCGTTCGGAATTCTCGGCTCCAACGTGCCGTGCCTGATCCGGGCGCTGGTGGCGTGCGGATGGTTCGGCATTCAGACCATGTTCGGCGGGCTGGCAATTCACCTGTTTCTCGGCTCGGTGTTTGAGGGCTGGAAATCCCTCGGCGGGACGGGGGAGGTGATCGGTTTCATGATTTTTTGGGTGCTGAACCTGTGGGTGGTGATTCGGGGTGCCGAGTCGATCAAGTGGCTGGAAACCCTGTCGGCACCGTTGCTGGTGGCGGT
This sequence comes from Pseudomonas sp. FW215-R2, assembly GCF_058789255.1. Taxonomy (NCBI): domain Bacteria; kingdom Pseudomonadati; phylum Pseudomonadota; class Gammaproteobacteria; order Pseudomonadales; family Pseudomonadaceae; genus Pseudomonas; species Pseudomonas sp. FW215-R2. The sequence continues at coordinate 186,975 of NZ_JBYTBO010000010.1, read as the reverse complement.
CGGCATCGGCTTGCTGGTGTGGGCCATGCCGAATGTGTCGATGACTGAACTGCTGGCGATTCCGCCGAAGCGTCCCGAAGGTGCGAGCGTGGTCAGTTACTTCGCCGCCGGGCTGACAGCGATGGTCGGTTTCTGGGCCACCCTTTCGCTGAACATTCCCGATTTCAGCCGATATGCCCGCAGCCAGAAGGATCAGATCCTCGGGCAGATTTTCGGCCTGCCGCTGACCATGTTCCTGTTCGCCGCACTGGGCGTGGTGATGACCGCCGCGTCGGTGAAACTGGTGGGCGTCAGCGTCTCCGATCCGGTGACCCTGATCGGCCATATCCAGAGCCCGGTGTGGGTCGCGGTGGCCATGGCGCTGATTATCATCGCCACGCTGTCGACCAACACCGCCGCCAACATCGTCTCGCCAACCAACGATTTCCAGAACATCGCGCCCAAGGTCATCAACCGCACCAAAGCGGTGATCCTCACTGGCTTCGTCGGTCTGGCGCTGATGGGCCATGAACTGCTGAAAAAGCTCGGATGGATTGTCTCCGATGTCAGCCTGGAAACCGTGTATTCGAACTGGCTGCTGGGCTATTCCAGCCTGCTCGGGCCGATCGCCGGGATCATGGTGGTGGACTATTTCCTGATCAAGAAACAGCAACTGGACCTGGCCGGCCTGTACCGCGACGACGTGTACCCGGCGTGGAACTGGGCCGGGTTCATCGCGTTCGGCGTGCCGGTGGTGCTGACCCTGCTGTCGCTGGGCAGCAGCGCATTCAGCTGGTTTTACAGCTACGGCTGGTTCACCGGCTCGGCGCTGGGCGGGTTGATCTATTACGGGTTGTGCGCGATGCGGACCAGCCCGGTGGTCGTCAAATCGCCGTTGTAATTCCCATAAGAACTGCCTGAGGAGATCCCCATGAACGCAGCCGTAGACGTTCTGCAATCGACCCATCAGCACATCAACCGCGACCGCTTGTGGGCGTCGCTCATGGAACTCGCCAAACTCGGCGCCACGGTCAAGGGCGGGGTCTGTCGCCTGGCCCTGACCGACCTCGACCGCCAGGCCCGCGACCTGTTCGTGCAGTGGTGCAAGGACGCCGGTTGCAGCGTCACGGTCGATGAAGTCGGCAACATCTTCGCCCGCCGCCCTGGCCGTAACCCGAACCTGCCCCCGGTGATGACCGGCAGCCACATCGACACCCAGCCCACCGGCGGCAAGTTCGACGGTTGCTTCGGCGTGCTGGCCGGGGTCGAAGTGTTGCGCACCCTCAATGACCTGGGCGTGGAAACCGAGGCGCCGCTGGAAGTGGTGGTCTGGACCAACGAAGAGGGCTCGCGCTTCGCCCCGTGCATGATGGGCTCCGGCGTGTTCGCGGAAAAGTTCACCCTCGAGGAAACCCTGGCCAAGGTCGATGCCGACGGCGTAACCGTCGGCGAAGCGCTGAACGCCATCGGCTACGCCGGGCCACGCAAGGTCAGCGGGCACAAGGTCGGGGCCTACTTCGAAGCACATATCGAACAAGGACCAATCCTTGAAGACGAGCAGAAAACCATCGGCGTAGTACTCGGCGCGCTGGGGCAAAAGTGGTTCGACCTGAAACTGCGCGGCGTCGAAGCCCACGCCGGCCCGACCCCGATGCACCTGCGCAAGGATGCTCTGGTCGGCGCTTCGGTGATCGTCGGCGCGGTCAATCGCGCGGCCCTCGGCCACCAACCCCACGCCTGCGGCACGGTCGGTTGCCTGCAAGCCTATCCGGGCTCGCGCAACGTCATTCCCGGCGAAGTGCGCATGACCCTCGACTTCCGGCATCTGGAACCGGCACGTCTCGACTCGATGATCAGCGAGGTGAAACAAGTCATCGAAGCGACGTGCGAAGAACACGGCCTGAGCTATGAACTGACCCCGACCGCCGACTTCCCGCCGCTGTACTTCGAAAAAGGCTGTGTCGAAGCCGTGCGCGGTGCCGCCAAAGGTCTGGGCCTGTCGCACATGGACATCGTCAGCGGCGCCGGACACGACGCAATCTTCCTCGCCGAACTCGGCCCGGCCGGTATGATCTTCGTGCCGTGCGAAGGCGGCATCAGCCACAACGAAATCGAAAACGCCGCGCCGGACGATCTGGCGGCCGGCTGTGCAGTGTTGCTGCGGGCGATGCTGGCGGCTTCGGCGGCGGTGGCGGGAGGACAGCGCGCCGCCTGACTTCAAACTGTCATCTGTACGTGCGACGTTGCCGCCCCTGAAAGGAAAGCCAGGGACGCGCAATGTCGCCCATCAAAGTCATCACCTCAGGCTCGGCGTATCTGGACATCGACGCCTACGCCTGCTGCATCGCCTACGCAGAGTTGCTCAACCTGCAAGGCATTCCTGCCCGCGCCGTCAGCAGCGCAAAACCCAATGCCAGTGTTTCGAACACCGTGCTCGGCTGGGGCGCGGTGCTGCACGATTACCGCCCGACTTCGAACGACGAGTTCGTGCTGGTCGACGTCTCCGATTACCACCATTTCGACCCGATGGTCGCACTCGATCGGGTGGTGGAAGTCATCGACCATCATCCGGGCTTCGAAGACCATTGGGCACAGACACTTGGATCGGCCGCCGACATCCGCCCGATCGGCGCGGCAGCGACTCAGGTGTTTCAGCGCTGGAAAGCCGCAGGCTTGGTGCCAAGGATCAGCGAGCAAAGCGCCGCGCTGCTGGCCACGGCGATTCTGGACAACACGCTGAATTTCACCGGGCAGATGACCACAACGGCGGACATCGATGCCTACGCCGAACTCGCGCCACACGGGAAACTCACGGCGGACTGGCCCGGGCAATACTTCCTCGAGTGTCAGGCCGCCATCGAATCAGACATGTCGGCTGCATTGGCCGCCGATCTCAAACGCATGAAACCCGAAAGCCGGTTGCCTGAGGTTTTTGCGCAGATGACCGTGTGGGATGCCAACGCGCTGATCGAGAAGTATCGCAGCGAGATTTGCCGCTGGATGGAGGGGCAGGGTGATGACTGGTTGCTGAACGTCATCTGCATCAGCCAGCACAAGAGTTGTTTGCTGGCCGAACCCGTGGTCAGCCAGCAGAAGTTGAGTCGTTTGCTGCCGATGGAATGGCAGGCTGGGTTGGCGTTTCTAAAACCCTCGATCTTGCGCAAGGAACTACTGAGCCTGGGGCTGAACGCAAACTCAGGCGGGTGAAGTGATTACCCGGGATTGTCGGTTTTACTCGCCGCGCCTTTTCGTCGTTCAACGCCATTCGGGTTGCCAACGTCCAGCAATCGTCTTTCCACCAGCACGTTCTCGAGCGCCTGGCGTTCGGCTGGCGCCATCTGGTGTTCGCGCTTTTTCAGCTCCAGCAGGATGGGGCTGGACCAGGTGCGATAGGTCTGTTCGATGAGGCGGTTGGATGTCATCAGTCTCTCCTTGATCAAGAGCCCGGTGTAGCTGGCAGGGGCTCAATCCGATGAGGTACTAACGTTAGTCGAGAAAGCCGAAAGTCGCGAACGCCGCCGGTGGGAGCTGACGAGACCAATCGTCGCACCGTCGCAGACGTCCGGGCCGAGCCATCCGTGTTTCGCGTCGGCTATGACGACCCGCAGCTGCGCAATGAATTGCTGATCCACGAGCCGATCCACGTGGTGATGCCGGCGGATCACCCGTTGGCCCGGCGCGACGTATCGGGCGGACGATGCCTCGCCGGTGCTCAAGCTGTTTCTGGATACGCTGCGGGAACTGGCCGATCACGCATCGCGATAATCAGGGACAAAGTTGCCCGGCACGATCACAACGGCCTGCGGTCGTAAACTTCACATGCGTGCATTTGTGGAGAGCCAATGAGCCGGGACGTCCTGACCACCGAAACCAATCGCCGTCAGTTGCAGCAGATCATTGCCGGCCTGTCCGACGGGGTGATTCTGCTGGAACTCGACCAGACGATTCTCTGGGCCAACGAGGCGGCGCTGGCGATGCATGGCGTCAGTCGCATCGGCGAGTTGGGCAACAACGCCGGGGAATACGTCGAGCGTTTCAATCTGCGTTATCGCAACAACCATACACTGACGCTGGAGCAGTACCCGATCAGCCGTGTGGCCGCCGGCGAGACCTTCAGCGACGTGCTGGTCGAAGTCACCCCGCGCAGCGATGAGGAGCGCACCTGGGTGCACAGCGTGCGCAGCATGGTGTTGACCGACCGCGACGGCGAGACCGAGTCGTTGGTGCTGATCATGAGCGACGTCACCGATTGGGCCAACGCCGAGCAGCGCTTCGAAAAAACCTTCAATGCCAACCCGGCGCCGGCAGTGATCTGCCGCCTCAGCGATCTGCGTTACATCAAGGTCAATCCGGGGTTCCTGGAAATGACCGGCTACACCCGCGATCAGGTGATCGGCGCCTCGACCTATGAACTGGATATTCTCGAACAGGCCGAGCGCAAGGACCTGGCGATCCAGCGCCTGCGCGATGTCGCGACCATTCCGCAGATGCAGGCTGAATTGCGTCTGCCGGACGGTGGCAGCAAGCAGGTGATCGTGGCGGGGCAGCCGCTGGTGCTCAATGACGAGGACTGCATGCTGTTTTCGTTCGTCGACATGGAGCCACGGCACAAGGCGGAAGTTGCCTTGCGCCAAAGTGAAGAGCGGTTCGCCAAGGCCTTTCGCCTGACCCCGGTGCCGATCCTGATTTGCAGTGCCGACGAGCAGCGGCTGATCGACGTTAATCAGGCCTTTCTCGATGCCCTGGCTTACGAGAGCGACGACGTGCTCGGCAAGACCGTCGCACAACTGGAATTCATCGATGAACCGGCGGAACGCGCCCGGTTGCTGGCGGCGCTGGAGAAGACCGGTCGGGTCGATCGCGTCGATATGCGGATCCGCAAGAAAGACGCCGAATTGCTGGAGTGCGCGGTGTCCGCCGACACCGTCAACATTCAGGACACGGTGTGCTATCTGCTGGTGCTGATGGACATCACCGAACGCAAGCGCACCGAGCTTGAGCTGGTGGCGGCGATTGAAGAGGTGATGAAGGATGCTTCGTGGTTCAGCCGTACGCTGATCGAAAAACTGGCGAATGTGAAGAAGGTCAATTCGCCGCAACTGCCGAGCGTGTCGTTCACCGATCTCACCGCCCGCGAGCGCGATGTGCTGGGGCTGATCTGTGAGGGGCTGGCGGACAAGGAGATTGCTGCGCGCTTGAAACTGGCGCCGAACACGGTGCGCAATCATGTGGCGACGGTGTATTCGAAGCTCGATGTGCACAGTCGCAGTGAGGCGATTGTCTGGGCTCGGGAGCGTGGGTTGTTTTCGGGGAGCAGCAGAGGGCAGCGGTAAGGTGCAAATGCACTAGTTCATGGGGTGCAAATTCGGGTGTTTGATCGGGCGGGGTGTTCTTAGTCTGGTGAGGTGCGATGCATTTTTTTGGTGATCGTGTCTCTTTGGAACCTGCTAATGGATCAGCCCTTTATGAATGTGTTGTTTTTCGTTGAGTCTCGTTGTGCGGAGCTGGCGCGATGATTTATCTGGCGCAGTTGCGGGCTCGGCTTGAGCGCAGTTTTTCGCCGTTGGCTTGTGAGTGTGTGGTGGATGGGGATCACTCCCTTACGGTGAAGTTGTATGAGCCGGTTTCGGGGCGGGTGGATCTGGTGATCAGTGGGTTGAGTCTGGATGCGTTGCGGACGCCGGAAGCGGTGGATGCCTTGATTGATGAATTGCGGTATGAGCTTGAGAGTAATTCTTTGCGGTCGCCCGGGTGAGCTTGGCGGCCTTTGGGCCGACCATGCTCTGGGTGGGTTTGGGTGAATATCCGTTTCTTCGGGTGTTGCGGCTGGCGGTTCCGCTCTTACAGCGGGTCACTTTTGACAAACGCCTCAAAAGTAACCAAAAAGTCTTTACCCTGACGTTCGGCCCTCGCTGTGGCTCGGGTTCCTTCGCTCCGGGATTGATCCGGGGGCATCGCCTACGGTTTGCTTCGCTGCACCTCCTCTCGATGTGTTTGGCTTCGCCACACGGTCGCTGCGCTCCCACCCCGGATCAATCCCTCCACTCAGCCTGCCGACGGGCCCTGCGATCAAAAGCGGTACTCGAGCTAACGCTCATCGTGTTGAGTGGTGAGGAGCGCGAAGCCGACTTGTGTGCTCTTTGATCGTTCCCACGCTCCGCGTGGGAATGCAGCCCGGGACGCTCTGCGTCCCAATCTGACATTCACCTGTTGGCACTGGCTTGTCAGTGGTGGCGACGGATCAGTCGACTCGTTCAATTGATAGCTACTCATCCCAAAAATCGACAGCAAATCCCACCAGTTCAAGCCATTTCACTGGCACTCGCAGCCCACTGGTCTATAAGGAATGAGTGGTTCGGTTTCCATAACCGGGCATTTGTACGCTCGGCAACGGGAGTTTTCTTCCTTTCATCGCGGGTCATCCTATGAACAATCCTGGGAAACGCGTGTGTTCATCGTTGTTGTCGGCTTTCGGTCTGGTGCTGCTCAGTGGCTGCGCCAGTCCTCCACCCCCTCCGCCGGCCGCGCCGCCTCCGCCACCGGAGCGTACCTGTCAGGTGATTGAAAATACCGAGGTCGCCGGTGATGCGTATGCCGACGGTCAAGTGACTCGACACATCTCAACGACCCGTTGCGTCACTCAATAGCCCGGGCGCCTGTGAAGGCGCGGGTTGAGTGGATTGTGCTGGTGGCCGATCTGGTCGGCACCGCGGTGTTTGCGGTTGAGGGCGCGATTGCGGCGATGCGCAGTCAGCTCGATCTGCTCGGGGTGATGGTGATTGCCTTTATCGTCGCACTCGGCGGCGGGGTGACCCGTGATCTGTTGATCGGCGCTACACCACCCAAGGCTGTGGCTGACTGGCGTTATCCGGCGCTGGCGTTTGCCATGGGCGGGGTGGCGTTTGTTTTTCATGAGCAGGTGCTGGGCTGGTCCGGTTCTACCTTGATCGTGCTGGACGCGGCGGGGTTGGCGCTGTTTGCCGTGGCCGGGGCGCAGAAAGCGTTGAATTTCGGGATCTCGCCGTTTGTGTCCATGCTGATGGGCACGATTACCGGCGTCGGTGGCGGGGTGCTGCGTGACATCGTGCTGGCGCGGGTGCCGGTGGTGTTGCAGGCGGATTTGTATGCCAGTTCGGCGTTTGTCGGCGCGGCGGTGTTGATCATCGGGCGCAGGCTGGGGGTTCCGCCAGTGGCTGCGGCGTTGCTGGCGGGGGCGGCGTGTCTGTTGTTGAGGTTGTTGTCGGTGCATTTCGGCTGGCAGTTGCCGAAGGTTCTGGAGGCATGAAAAAGGCAGCCCTTGGGCTGCCTTTTCGTTTGCGTCAGAAGCGGATCAGGACAGGAAACCGCCGTCCACGTTCAGCGAAACGCCGGTGGTGTAGCTCGACGCATCACTTGCCAGGTACAGCACGGCGCCGGCCATTTCGCTCGGGTCGGCTACGCGCTTGAGCGGGATCTGCGTCAGGGCCTGTTTCAGGATCGCGTCGTTCTTCACCAGGGCCGAGGCGAATTTGGTGTCGGTCAGGCCCGGCAGCAGGGCGTTGCAGCGGATGCCGAACTGCGCACATTCCTTGGCGAAGACTTTGGTCATGTTGATCACGGCGGCTTTGGTCACCGAGTAGATGCCCTGGAAGATCCCCGGCGAAATGCCGTTGATCGACGCCACGTTGATGATGCTGCCGCCACCGTTTTCGCGCATCAGCTTGCCGGCTTCCACCGACATGAAGAAGTAGCCGCGGATGTTCACGTCGACGGTTTTCTGGAAGGCGCCGAGGTCGGTGTCCAGCACGTTGCAGAACTGTGGGTTGGTCGCGGCGTTGTTGACCAGAATGTCGAGGCGCCCGAACTGTTCCTTGATCCCGGCGAAGACCTGGCTGATCTGTTCCATTTCGCCGATGTGGCAGGCGACCGCTGTGGCCTTGCCGCCGGCGGCGATGATGGCGTCGGCCACGTGTTGGCAGCCTTCGAGTTTGCGGCTCGAAACGATCACATGGGCGCCTTGCTGGGCCAGCAGTTTGGCGATGGCTTCACCGATGCCACGGCTGGCGCCGGAAACGAAAGCGATCTTGCCGTCGAGGTCGAACAACTGAGTCTTGGACATGGGATTCCCTTGTAGTAAGCCTTGTTATAACGCCGTCATCAGAGGCTGGATTTGGCAATGACCTGCAGGCTCATGTGCTCCAGCAGTTTGTTCATGTGAATGAACTGCGCGAAGCGTTTGTCCTGGGTCTGGCCATGGAAGAAGCGGTAGTAGATCTGCTGCACGATGCCGGCCAGACGGAACAGGCCGTAGGTGTAGTAGAAGTCGAAATTGTCGATCTGGATGCCGGAACGCTCGGCGTAGTAGTCGACGAATTCGCGGCGGGTCAGCATGCCCGGGGCGTGGCTCGGCTGGCGGCGCATCAGTTGCACCGGTGCCGGGTCGTCGGCCTGGATCCAGTAGGCGAGGGTGTTGCCCAGGTCCATCAATGGATCGCCGAGGGTGGTCAGTTCCCAGTCGAGCACGCCGATGATCTGCATCGGGTTGTTCGGGTCGAGGATGACGTTGTCGAAGCGGTAGTCGTTGTGCACGATGCTGGAAGTCGGGTGATCGGCCGGCATCTTGTCGTTGAGCCAGGCTTTGACTTTCTCCCAGTGCGGTGCGTCCGGGGTCAGGGCTTTTTCGTAGCGTTCGCTCCAGCCTTTGATCTGGCGGGCGACGTAGCCTTCAGGCTTGCCCAGATCGCCGAGGCCGCAGGCGTTGTAATCGACCCGGTGCAGTTCGACGAAACGGTCGATGAAGCTCTTGCACAGGGCTTCGGTTTTCGCCGAATCCAGGCCCAGTTCCGGCGGCAGGTCCGAGCGCAGGATGATGCCCTTGACCCGTTCCATCACATAGAACTCGGCGCCGATCACCGATTCGTCGGTGCAGTGCACGTAGGCTTTCGGGCAATACGGGAAGCCGTCGCGCAACTGGTTGAGGATGCGAAATTCGCGGCCCATGTCGTGGGCGGACTTGGCTTTGTGGCCGAACGGCGGACGGCGCAGGACGAATTCCTGATCCGGGTATTCCAGCAGGTAGGTCAGGTTCGACGCGCCGCCGGGAAACTGGCTGATCTGCGGCGTGCCGGTCAGGCCCGGAATGTGCGCCTTGAGGTACGGATCGATCAGGCTGGCATCGAGTTCTTCGCCAGAGCGGATACGGGTGGACTGGTCAGTAAGCGCCATGCTTATCCCTTCTGCTTATTTTGGAGGCCAGACATCATTGGCTAATCTAATGGCGCGCTCGGGCGGTCACAAGCGCGGTTCGGTCTTATAGGTTAGCGTGTTGCACGATAATCACCTTTGGGAATGTGCGCGGCGGGCCGCAGGCGACTAAGGTTTAGCGCGAATGCCTTGTTCAGAAAGGAGCTTTGAAATGGGCTGCCCGCAAGTCTGTGCCAGCGCCACCCTGCAATGCAGTTTCGGCGCCGCGCCGGCGGTGCTCAACGTGCTGCCGGTCAACCGCACGTTGACCGGCGGAATGCCGGCGGCGAACATCATGGATCATATTCCGCTGGTCAACGTCACCACCTTCGGCATGTGCATGAGCATGGCCAACCCGATGGTCGCCGCTGCCACGGCTGCCGCGTTGGGTGTGCTGACGCCGATGCCGTGCATTCCCGCCACCGCCTCGCCGTGGATCCCCGGCGGCGCGCCGACCTTGCTGTTGGGCGGGATGCCTGCAATCGATGCCAACAGCACGTTGATGTGCAACTGGGCGGGGGTGATCAAGATCGTGATGCCGGGGCAGATGCAGATGTTGATTCCCTGAGTTTTGTATTTGGCGCGAAATCCAAACCCCTCACCCCAGCCCTCTCCCGGAGGGAGAGGGAGCCGACCGAGGTGTCTTTCGTTGTACATCGACCTGAAATACCTAGTCGATTATGGATTCACAGCAGACCGTTCACGTCGGTGTAATTCGCAAATATTCCCGGATCGGTTCCCTCTCCCTCTGGGAGAGGGCTAGGGTGAGGGGCTCTTCTGGGGTTTCAGGCCTGCGCCGGATCCGTCCATTTGCGAAACCACCAGCGCACCCGGGAAATCGGCTTGCCATCGGCATCCAGCGGTCGACCGTCCTCGGCAAATCCCTGTTCGGGTTCCATCAATTGCCCATTCAGATAACGCGCATCCACCGCCGGTTTACCGTTGGGATGAAAGCGCTGATAACGCCCCTCACGCACGCCGTCGCGATAGAACTCGGCCTCCGCCACTTGTCCGTCGGGAAAGTAATTGAACGCTTCGCCATGCAATAACCCGCGCCGGTAGGTGGCCTTGCGCTGCAACCAGCCTTCGGGCGCATAGAAGCTGGCGATGCCCTGCAGTTTGTCGCGCACGAACGGCATTTGCGCCGAGACCTTGCCGTTGGGGTGATAGAGCAGGGAGGTGCCCTGCAATTCGCCCTGGCTGTAATTCAGGTCTGCCTGTTGGCGACCGTCATCCTTGATGCTCAATGGACCATCGAGTTGCCCGTCCTGCAGACGTCCCTTGAGGTGTTTGTCATCCTGTTGCAAATCCAGCGGTGTGATCGCCATGGCTTCTCCTTGTCAGTTGACCTGCACCAGCCCGCCCTTGATGGTCAGCATGCCGCCGCCGTCCACGGTCTGCGAGGCCGCGCCCTTGTTGGTCAGGCTGATGCCTGCGTCGTTGGTCAGCGTCGTCCCGGCCTTGTTGTCCAGCGAGGTGCCGGCCTGGTTGGTCATGGCCGTGCCAGCCTTCTGGGTGATCGAGGTGCTGGCCGAGGCCGCGAGATCCGCGCCGCTCTTGATCGTGAAACTGCCGCCGCTTTGCAGGGTGAGGGTGCCGCTGACCTTGATTGTCAGGTTGCCGTCCACCGTCAGGCTGTAATCGCCGGTGACCTTGTCGGTGTAGTTGCCGCCGGTGCTGTGGTTCTGGTCGGCGCCGACTTTCACGGTACGACTGTCCTTCACATCGAGGCTGTCGCTGCCGGTCTGGATGGTCACACTGCGTTTGCCTTTTTCCAGCGTGACGGTCTCGTCGCCATCCTTGACCGTGCGGGTGCGGGCGTTCTGCACCGTGAGGGTTTCGTCGTGGCCGACGGTGGCGGTGGTGTCGTTGAGCACGTTGATCTTCAGGTCTTTCTGCGCTTGCAGGAACACCTCTTCGGCATCCTTCTTGTCCTCGAAACGCAGCTCGTTGAAACCGCCGCCGCCCTTGGACGACTGGGTCTTGATCCCCGATTGAGTCTGGTTGGCGGGCAAGGCATAGGGCAGGGCGTTGTCGCCGTTGTAGACGCATCCGGTGACCAGCGGCCGATCCGGATCGCCGTCGATAAAGGTCACGATGACTTCCTGGCCGATGCGCGGTACGAACTGCATGCCAAAACCCTTGCCGCTCCACGGCAACACCACGCGCACCCAGCAGGAGCTGGTTTCATCGTTCTTGCCGTCGCGATCCCAGGGGAACTGCAACTTGATCCGGCCGTACTCGTCGGTCCAGATTTCTTCCCCGGACTTGCCGACCACGAGGGCGGTCTGCGGATGCATGCGTGGTTTGGGTGTGGTGCGTTGCGGGCGGAACGGCGTGGCTTTGGGGATTGCTTCGAAGCGGTTGCGATAGCTTTCGTGGCTGGCGTCGTGGGTGACATGCGTGACCACCCAATCGATATTCAGGCTCGGATCTTCGTGGCCGTCGAGGGTGAACCAGTGGCCCGGGATCAACCAACGACAATCGCTTTCGCCGACAAATCGCTTCTCTTCACTGCGCAAACCGTCGACCCGTTGCTTGGTCAGCGCATCACCCCGAGCCTTGGCGTTGTAACCACCGGGATGCTCGTAGATAGAGCGCGGCCCGGCCACGGCTTCGGCCTGGCCATAGAGTGAAGTGGTCGGCGTGGTGAACTCGTAATCCGTCGCTCGATACACGCCCGCGACAGCCTGCACGCACACCTGGCCGGAGCGGATGCCGTGCAGCTCACGTTCACCCATTTGCTGACCCAGATACTTGACCTTCGGCCCGTTGGGGATCTGCACGAAGGCATCGTTGCTGTCGCCCAGCACCAGCGTGTGCTTGCCGTCCTCGTGGGTGAAAAACCAGAAGATGCCTTCCTCTTCCAGCAGTCGCGAGACGAAGGCGAAATCGGTTTCGCCGTACTGCACGCAGTATTCGCGTGGCGTGTAACTGCCGGTCAGCGACAGCTTGAAGTCGGTGAAACCGTGGGCCTTGAAAATCGTGGTGACGATGTCCGAAGTGGCGAGGTTCTGGAACACCCGGTTGTTGCTGGCCAGGGTCAGCCACCAGAGCCACGGGCGCAATACGAGTTGATAGCGTTCGGCGGTGGCGTCGGCAGGGAGTTGGCGGATTTCGGCGACCAGTGCGTCGAAGGGACGGAGTTGGGCGTCGTTGTGCAGGGTGGTGGTGACGTGAGTGGCGACAGCGCTGGTCAGGGTGAGGGCGGTGCCGTCGTTGAGGCCGTTGAGGGTTTGCGAGCCGAGTGAGTTGAGCGATTCGTCACCGGCCAGCGAATCGGGGTAAAGCGCCGACAGCGAGGGGGCGGTGAGGGAGAGCGTGGTATTGCTGTCGGTGGAGCGGGGCATCAAATGGCCTGCTATTGATAGTTCAACTCATGAACGACAGTACTGGCATTGCCGTCCTGATAGTAGAAGTGCCACTTTGAGGTGAACGGCCAGTATCGGGCCACGTATTCACCCCAGATGACAGCATCTGTCCATGGGCCAAAATGCGTATAGGAAGTCGCGTTGTTCAGAGTAGCCGCGTTGTACTTGTCCGCCGGCAATAACCAGGAAATGTTAGTGCCGTATCTGGCCAGATCATCACGGGAGAAGACCGGTTTGTGATCGTCCTCAGTCGCCAGGTTGTAATGACGAACCCTGATAAAACCACCGTAATTCTGAATGCCTACGCAACAGCCCGTGAGATTTGCCGTAAGAAAAACAATCGGGTCGGTTCCGGTGGGGGCGGCAGGCAGGTCAATAAACAGTCCGCTGTCCTCACGCCACGCCAGGTAGTAGGCCCGATAAGGCCCGCCGGAATTGACCAGCATGTATTGCGGACCGGAAGACGGACGTTCCAGGTCGAAGTCAACTGTTCCTGAATGAGTTGTGTCTATGTTCATCATCAGGTGTGTTTTTGTTCTTTCGAGAATACTTTTCAACATGATGACTTTTCCTTATGTCTACCACGTGCTGCCTCATCGACTCCCGTTTGATTCTCTGGAGCTGTTCTCTTGCCGTCCGGTTTGCTTTTACCAGGCGTCAGTCCAGGAACGTGCCCAGTAAAGGCTTGTTCTTGTTAAGCCACGTGTAGTCAGATCCCCACATCAATACGGTACAGCGGTAAACCGACCAGCCGGCATCGGTTTTTACCGAGACAACCGTGTGTTCAAACCAGGTCTTCACAAACTTGTTAATGTCCTTCGCGCCTTCCTCGGCAGCCTGTTTGGCTTTGACGATAAATGCGCTGAGGTCGGTGGAGTCGCTTCCGGAAAAGTCTGCATCTGTGCGGCGAAACTTGGGGAGGGGCTCAACACCTTCAGGTAACGGATCGGGCATGTGTTTGCCGTCGGCATCATGAAAGAAGCGGTTGCCGGTTGCCGTTCCATGAACGGACAGCGCACAACCGTTCATTGAACACGTCACAACCAGCGTGCCTGTGTCCTGCCCTTTTGGGACCTCGATAGAACCTGCGTCAAAGTTTTTATAGGGGATATACCAATCGATGCCCGCCGCCGTGACGTTCAATTGCAATACACTTTTATTGCCCGTCGAGACGGGTGAAACACTGCAGTCCGGGGTGGCGGAGCCGCCTCGCACAATCAGGGCATGGCTGCCGAAAAAGGCTTCAGGGTTTGTGCGCAGCAATGACAGCAATGCTTCAGGCTGATCGGCCTTTTTTGAGTTTGATGAGGTATTGCCCATGGTTGAACGCCTTTTGAATAAATAAGCAGCGAATGACGAATAGCTCGGCCCGTTTGATTCCTTGCAAATGAAGGGTGCTATTCCAGCACCCATTCCGCTAACTTCCCGGTCACCTGCGTCATCAACACGTTCTCGACATCACGCGCCCCGGCCGCGCTGCATTTGGCGAGTACTGCTTTGACGATTCCTGCATCAAACTCGAACTGTTTGCCGGTCGCCGCCTTGTAGCGCCCGCGCAGTTTTTCCAGCTTCGCCAACACAATTCCTTCCAGCGTCGCCTCATCCAGCGGCCGGTACGCAACCACCGTCATGCGTGCCAGAAATGCCGGGCGGAAGGCTTGCAAAAGGACTTTGTGCAGCGCCTCGTTGAAGGCTTCAGAGCCGATCTGTGACTCGGGCGTATCGAGCAACAGTTCAGCGCCGACGTTGCTGGTGGCGAGCATCACGGTGTTCTTGAAGTCCACCACCAGGCCGGTGCCGTCCTCCATCAAGCCCTTGTCGAAGACGTTGTAGAACGCTTCCAGCACATCCGGATGTGCCTTCTCGATTTCGTCCAGTAACACCACCGAATACGGTTTGCGCCGTACCGCTTCCGTCAGCACGCCGCCACTGCCATAACCGACGTAACCCGGAGGGGCGCCCTTGAGTTGGCTGACGGTGTGGGCTTCCTGATATTCCGAGAGGTTGATACTGATCAGATTGCGTTCGCCGCCGTACAAGGCATCGGCCAGCGCATACGCGGTTTCGGTTTTGCCAACGCCCGTGGGCCCGACCAGCAAGAACACACCGACCGGTTTTTGCGGATCGGTGAGCCCTGCGCGGTAGGCCTGCAAGCGCTGGGCGATGGTCGCGAGTGCCGTTTTCTGGCCCATCACGCGCAAGCCCATGCGCTGTCCGAGGGTGCGCACGGCATGGGCTTCGTCGGCAAGCATTTTGCCGACGGGGATGCCGGTCCAGCCTGCGATCACGGCAGCGACGGTTTTGCTGTCGACCTGTTCGGGCACCAGCGGATCGTCCTGGCGAATCGCATCGAGGCCTGCCTCAAGCCGCAACAATTCGGCTGCCAGATGATCAATGCGACTGTCGGTGGCTTCGTCGGGCTTGTCGCTGTCGGCGCGTTCACTGAGGTCGAGCAATTCGCGGCGGGTGTCGAGCAGTTCGCGCACGGCGACGCGCTCTTCGCTCCAGCGGGTTTCCAGTTCGCGGATCGCCTGGACGTTGGTCTTCGATTCACTTTCCAGCAGGGTGATGCGTTCGCGGTGGTCGAGCCCTGTGGCCTGTTCACGACGCAGGCGCTCAACCTCTTCTTTCAGGCTTTGCTGGCGATGGCGCAGGCTCTCCAGCGGTGGCGGCACGTCGTGCTGGCCGAGGGCGACCCGGGCGCACGCGGTGTCGAGGACGCTGATGGCTTTGTCCGGCAACTGACGGCCGGAGATGTAGCGGTGCGAGAGTTTCACCGCTTCATGGATCGCCGCATCCAGAACCTGCACGCCGTGGTGCTGTTCGAGTTTGGCGGCCACGCCACGGAGCATTTCCACGGCGGTGATTTCATCCGGTTCTTCGACCTGCACAAGCTGGAAGCGGCGGGCGAGGGCCGGGTCTTTCTCGAAGTATTTCTTGTATTCCATCCAGGTCGTGGCGGCGAGAGTGCGCAATTCGCCTCGGGCCAACGCTGGTTTCAGCAGGTTGGCCGCATCGCTGCCGCCCTCGGCACCGCCAGCACCGATTAATGTATGGGCTTCGTCGATGAACAGGATGATTGGCTTGTCGGCGCTGCGAACCGCGTCGATCACGCCTTTGAGCCGTTGTTCGAATTCACCTTTGACCCCGGCCCCGGCCTGCAACAGACCCAGGTCGAGTACCCGCAGGCTGACTTCCTGCAAGGAGGGCGGCACGTCCCCGGCAGCGATACGCAGCGCCAGGCCTTCGACCACGGCGGTTTTGCCCACGCCCGGTGCGCCGACCAGAATCGGGTTGTTTTGCCGGCGCCTCAAAAGAATGTCGATGCACTGACGAATTTCGCCGTCGCGACCCACGATGGGGTCGATGCGCCCGGCGTGGGCGTCGGCGGTCAGGTCCTGGGTGTATTGATCGAGTACCGAGTCTTGCCGTGGCGTTGGATTTCCAGAAGACACAGAACGCGGGCCAACATGCTCGCGGGAGTTCTCCGTCCACTCCAGCAGGTTCGCGCGCAGGGCTTCTTTTGGAATTCGCAGCAATGACGACGCGCTGTTGAGCAGCAGGCTGCGGCGCTCGTCACGGTCGATCAACGCCAATAAAAGCAGCCCGGAACGAATGCTGTCGATGCCCAGCACACTGGCCTGCACCACCGCATCTTCCAGCAATCCCAGCGTGTGCGAAGACAGCGCCGGCGTGCGGGTGCTGCCAGCCTTGAACAGGTCCAGCGCCTTGTTGATTTCAGCCGTCAATGCATCCCGTTCCAGTCCGAAACGCGGCAGCAGAAAGGCAAAGTCTCCGCCCTCGATGTCGAGCAACTCCAGCAACAAATGCTCGATCTCGACAAAGTGATGCCCGCGTTGCAGGCATCGTTGCGCGGCGCGTTCGAGGGCGCGGCGGTTGTCCGGGTTGAGGCGTCCGATCAGGCTGGCCAGTTCCATTTCAGGTGATCTCCAGCTGACGAAGACGGGTTTCGATCCGTTGTACTGCAAGGCTGGCCTGACGCTGCAAACCGCCGTTCCAGCTCAACAACGCCGGGGTCTGGCGACCGAGTTTCATCGGTCCGGCGCCGCGTACCAGCATCACCAGTTTCACGTCCAGATCCGGGCCGAAATACAGCGCTGCCAGGCTGGCCAGTGCCGGGTGCGCCTCGCCGTCCGGCAAAAAGCGCCCGGCCTGCGCCGAGGATAAGGGGCCGAGCGTCAGGCGAATTCCGGCGTGTTCATCCCAGACCCGAGTGCCGGCGACCGCAGTGCGACCGAGTTGCAGATTGCGTCCGCCGGCCTTCATGACGCTGCGGCTGGCGGCCGGAATCTCACGCCATGCGCCTTCATAGGCGCTCAGCTCCACCGGCACGGCAAATTGCTCGCGGACAATGGCTGCGAACCCCGCCAGCGACCGGCGGCCATCGGCGTACAACGCCGTGCAGGCCAGAACGGCGCAGTCGGGAATCGCCTGGCGTTCCTGCAACGACTTGGGCAGCAACCCGGTCAGCGCCCGCAATTGCGCCTGCACCGGCGAAGCGCCGGGCGTGGTAAAGCCGAGGGCGATCCGGTGTTTGCGCATCACCTTGTAGAGCAGGCTGAGCAACCGATGCTGGAACAGGTCGAGGAACTCGGCGGGCGCGTGATCCTTGGCCCGGGCCCGTTGTTGCAGCCATTCCTGATAGGCGTAAGGCAACGGGCCGTCGGGGCCGCCGAGGCCGAACATCGGTGTGTTCAGGGTCAGCGGTTCGCCCGGTTTTTCCTCAAGGCTTTCGATCTGGCTAGCGGCGAACACGGGCGTCAACGGCCCGCGCAATTTCAACGCTTCGGCCTGCGGCGAGGTACCCGAGCCGAGGGAATCGGCCTGCGGCTGTTCGCGCTCCAGCAACAGCAACGCCTGCAACCATTCGAATGCCTGCGGATCGCGGCGCAGTCGCTGGCCCAGTGTCAGAGCGACAGGGGCATGCCGGCTTGGGGTTGCCATGCCTTGACCTCCTTGTCAGCCTGCATGAGCACCGTGCGCACAAAGCGATTGGCCGTGGCGTACACCGAAAAGAATTGCGCGAGCACCGCCGAGAACAGCACCGCGCTGCTGCCGACGAAATGCTGCGGATCAAGCTGCAACTGCACTTCAAGTCCGTTGCGCCAGCCGCGCCAGGCATCGGCACCGACGTGGCCGATCACCCGTTCGCAAGCGAGGCTCAGCAAGCCTTCGATCTGGCGCAGGGCGCTGGCTTCATCGCGCAGGTTATGCAGATGAAGAATTTCCTTCAGTGCGTCCAGCGCCTGTGGCCCTTCGACCAGCGACAGGTGATTGAGGGTCAGTTGCGACACCAGCCGCCAGCGCGAATCGCCGTCCAGTCGCGGCAGACTCTGCGGGCTCGGCGGATTGCGCAGGCGTGCCCACGCTACCGGGCCCGGCCGTTCGAATCCCAGCGGCGTACCGGCCGGCAGACTCTGGGCCAGATGCCGGTTGGTGCACAGCAGTTCGGCCGTGAGGCTGTAGTCGGGCAGATCGGTTTGCGGTTCAAAACGGGTGTCGACGACGCTGACCAAAAGATCGCTGCCGAGCCGGTTCGGCGACTGGCCACTGACTCGCCGCGCATGCCAGTAACGCTGTTGATTACCACCGCTGTGCTGGCTGCCGTAATAGGCGGGCAGGCGTTGCACGCCGGCACTGGAACTGGCGCGCATGCCTCGGATGCTGTGGATTTCGACGCTGTTTTCCCGGTGGCTGTCGGCGACCAGTCGGTACTCGCTGCGTGTGCCGTCGGGGCGCAACGGCTCGGAGGTTCGCGGGAACAGATTGATCACCGGCGCACAGCCCAGTGCGATGTCGCTGGCCTGCAAGTGCAGTCGGCCGGCCGGCGCACGGTCGAAAACGATGTAGAGGTAGAGCGTCTGGCTGTCGCTGGAAACGCCGGCAAGCGGCAAGTCGAAGAAGTGGAATTTTTCCGGGAAGGCAAAGTATTCCGCCAACAGACGCATGCCCGGGTGTACGCCGTCCTCGTCCGGCAGCAGCACTTCGTCGTCAGCGAACCCGACGATCTGCGGCAGTCCCTTCACCTTCGCCGGAATACTCCCCGGCGAGCCTGCAAGTACCTGAACCGCATGGGCGCCGAGCAGGTCATAGAGACCGGCATTGATCACGGGCGAGGCGGCGAGGTGAATGCGTAAACTTTCGATCTCCAGCTCGGACCATTGGCTTTCGCCCAGGCAACGCAGGCTCAGGCGCAAGGCCGAACGGGACTGCGCCACGCCGGTCAGTGCCTGGGCTTCGTCGCTGCCAAGCAGCAGCGCTTCAGTCACTTCGATCGGCCACAGCCGCACGGCGGCACTGGTGCGAAAGTGAATGCTTTCGCCCTTGCTGGTGGTGACGAACAGCGGCGTGTCCCGGGGCAGGGGATAGCCGCCGTCGAGTTTGCCTTTGCTCGGATCAGGTTCGAACTGCACGATGGCGCAGGACGGCAGCGGGCGCACGGCCAAGGGATAGAGCTGCTCCAGCAAGGCATCGCTGAACTCTGCGTAGTCGTCATCCAGACGCCGTTGCAGGCGCGCCGCGAGCAGGGCGAAGCCTTCGAGCAATCGCTCGACGTGCGGATCCGGGCATTCACCGGGAGACAGTTCCAGCCGCCGCGCGACTTTCGGATAGCGTTCGGCAAACTGGCTGCCGGCGTGACGCAACCAGGTCAGTTCGCGTTGGTAATAGTCGAGCAGTTGCGGGTCAATCGAGTCGCTCATGGCGCACCTCCAGCCCTTCGTTGCCGGGCTCGATGACAAAGGCCACCGGCCAGTGCTGCGAGCCGCTGCGCAACTCGCCGAGCAGACGGATGCTCAATCGCTGTGGCTGATCGGGGAGGGGATTGACCTGAACCTCGCCCAGCAGCAGGCGCGGTTCGAAATGGGTGATGGCCTCACGAATGTCCCGCGCCAGACGACGGCGGTCATCGCTGCGCTGCTGTTGCAGAGCGCTCCAGTCGGCGATGCCGTAGTCGATCACGCTGGGGGGCACCGTCAATGTGCGCGGGCCACGGCGGGTGTTGAACAGGCGCCCGAGCTCGGTGTGCACCGAGTCGAGCAAATCCTGCCGATCGAACTCCGGCGGCTCGTCGGCCTCGCTCCAGGCGAGGCGTTCGAACAGCGGTGCGCGTATGCCGGTGCCAGCCATGGCGAGGGCGTCCGGTTACTTGCTGGCCTTGTTGGCCGCCAGGTCCCAGACCGTGCCGGCGGTGCCTTCCTTGGTGCCGTCGTCTTTTTGCGCCGTGAGTTCCCATTTGATCTTGGTGAAGTTCAGGGAAATGGTTTCCACCGGTTTGCCACCGGTACCGCCGCTGACGCTGACGTTGGACAGCACCACGTTGGTCAGGGTGTAGATGATGAACGGCATCAGTTGCCCGCTGCCTTCGGCGGCGTTGCGGCCGATGGTGATCTTGGCTTCCGGGATCGGTTTGCCGGCGCAGCAGTATTCGTTGAGGGAGGGCGTCGAGCTGTCGACGAATTTGGTCAGGGTGAACTCGCCGATGTGTGGGCGGCCGGAGGTGCGCTCCGAGTTGCTGACGTCGTTGGTCACCTGCATCGCCACGTTGTGGCTGTAGGACATGACTTCGATCTTGTCCTTGTAACCCTCGAGCAGGCTGTCGCCTTTGATGTCGCCGCCGAGGTCGAGAATGATTGCATCCATCGCTTGAAACTCCTGAAAGGTGTCGCGCTAGACAAACAGGGGAGCGCCCGCAGGAACATCCTGCGGGCGTATGCGGGTCAGGCGGCTACCGGAGGCGGCAGCGTGGCGACCAGGCGGATCGATGCCGTCAGTTCTTCCAGCTGGAAGTGCGGCCGCAGGAACACGGTCGCGCGATAGGCACCGGGTTTGCCGGCGACTTCGGTGACGTCCACCCGTGCTTCGCGCAGCGGGTACTGCGCCTTGATCTCCTGCGGCGCGTTGTCGTTGATCAGCACGTAGTCGGCGATCCAGTTGTTGAGGTAGGTCTGCACGTTGTCGCGGGTCATGAAACTGCCGACCTTGTCGCGCATGATCACCTTCAGGTAATGGGCGAAACGCGAGGCCGCGAGCACGTACGGCAACATCGCCGAGATTCGCGCGTTGGCGTTGGCCTCGTTGGTGTTGTAGACCTTGGACTTGTTGGTGGTCTGGCCGCCGAAGAACACCGCGATGTCGCTGTTCTTCTTGTGGCACAGGGCGATGAAACCGAGGTCGTTGAGTTCCTTCTCACGACGGTCGGTGATCGCCACTTCGGTCGGGCATTTGAGCGACAGGTCGCCGGAGCTGGTGCGGAAGGTGTGCGCCGGCAGGCCTTCGACCGCGCCGCCACCTTCAGCACCACGGATCGCCGCGCACCAGCCGTACTTGGCAAAGGCTTCGGTGATGCGTTGCGACAGCGCCCACGCGGCGTTGCCCCACAGGTATTTGCTGTGGTCGGTGCCGTTGGTGTCTTCGACGTAGTTGATGCCTTCCACCGGCGAAGTGTCCGGGCCGTAAGGCAGGCGCAGCAGAAAGTGCGGCAGCACCAACGAGACGTAGCGCGAGTCTTCGCTCTCACGGAACGAGCGCCACTTGATCAGCTCCTGGCTCTCGAACACTTTCGACAGATCACGCGGTACAGCCAGTTCGGTGAAGCTGTTCATGTCGAACAGACGCGGGCTGGCGGCAGCGATGAACGGGGCGTGGGCGGCTGCAGCGACGTTCGACAGTTTCTCCAGCAGGCCGATGTCCTGCGGGTGGCGGCCGAAGGTGTAATCACCCACCAGCAGGCTGAACGGATGGCCACCGAAGGTGCCGTATTCCTCTTCGTAGATCTTTTTGAACAACGCGCTCTGGTCGAATTCGACGGCTTTTTCCAGGTCGTTCTGCAGCTCTTTCTGCGTCACGTTGAGCAGACGCAGTTTCAACCGGGTGCTGGTTTCGGTGTTCTGCACCAGCATGTGCAGGCCGCGCCAGGACGCTTCGAGTTTTTGCAGGTCCGGGTGATGCAGCACTTCGTTGAGCTGGGCGCTGATCAGCTCGTCGATCTGGCTGATACGGTCGTTGATCATCGCCACAGTGTCCTTGTCGATGGCCATGCCTTCGTCGAGTACCTGGGTGGCGAATTCCGCGAGCATGTCGCGGGCGTAGTCCTGCTGGCTGTCGTCATGGGCCATGCGGCCCTCGGCGATGATCCGGTCAAGCAGGGATAAAGTCTCGGCAGCAGCATTTTCGCTGGCTTGATTCTGGGCGGCGGCGGGCATGGCGAATTCTTCCTCGGTCAGGTGGACGATCAGGCTTGCGGTTCGGCCGGAGCCTCGGCATCAGCTGCCGGGGTAGCGGTGTCCGGGCGGGCCGATTTGATCTCTTGCAAGCCTTCGGTGTTGGCGATGACATCGCGCAACAGCTTGTCCAGATCATCGTTGCCGTCGAGTTTGGTCAGCAGATCGCGCAGGCGCTGACGGGCTTCGAACAGGCGGCGCAGCGGGGTGACTTGCTCCACCACCTTGACCGGGTCGAAATCGTCGATGTGTTTGAAGTTGAGTTCGATGTTCAGCTTGCTGTCATCGCCGCTGAGGGTGTTGTTGACTTGCAGCGTGGCACGGGGGCCGATGGAGGCGAGCACTTCGTTGAAGTTGTCGCGGTCGATTTCGGTGAAACGTCGCTCAGTCAGTTTTGCCAATGGTTCGAGCGGTTTTCCCGAGAGGTCGGCCAGGATCCCGACGACCAGCGGCAATTCCTTTTTCTCGATGGCGTTGCCGATTTCGACGTCATAGGTGATTTGCACTCGAGGCGGGCGAACCCGGTCGAGCTTGTGCTGGGTACTTTCTGCCATGTCGGCGGACTCCGATGCGATGAGCGGGCGCAATGCATCGGGGAGGCCCGTTCATCGCTTTCCCTTGCTGGACCACAGGTTAGAAAGGGAGGCAGATGACCTGTCGTTCCTTTGACAAACCTTCCACATTCGGCTGTAGGAACCGAACTACCCAAGACGCTAGAACAGGTCTATAAAAATGCAAGCGAAAAACATTTTTGGACTGTCTCGCGAAAAGGAAAATTCATTTTGTCTGCACGACTTTTTCTAACACTCGGGTTTGCGCTGCTCGCGGGCTGTTCGTTCTTCGGGCCGAAAGTCGACCTCGACAGCCTGACCCTCGACGTCGCGCCCAAGGCCAATGACGACACACCGATCGCCGTGGATTTCATCGCGGTCAACGATCCGGATCTGCTCAAGCAACTGTCGGGCATCAGCGCCCAGCAGTGGTTCGCCGGGCGCGAGCAGTACCAGCGCGACTATCGTCAGTTGATGAGCGTGTGGGGACTGGAGCTGGTGCCGGGGCAATTCATCGACCGCCAACCCTTCCCGCTGGGGGGCAAGCGGGCGGCTGGACTTTTAGTCTTCGCCAGCTATAACACACCCGGAGCGCACCGCTTGCGGCTGGACGATCAGAGCGATGCCTGGCTCAAGTTCGACAGCCGCGAGATGAGCCTGGTCAGCAAGGAAAACTGAAAAACACCGTCCGCCGCCGGTTTGCGGTGCAGTCGAAGGGAGTCGTATGAGTCTGCTACCTGACGCGGTCTGCTGGCATGAAGGCATGCAATTGCTGCCACAGCATTTTCAGTTGCAGGGCCTGCGGGCCGAGGCGCTCGGCGCGCATCTGGCCCAGGCGTGCAACCCGTGGTTCTTTGGTGTCGGCCACATGGAGTTCGACCCTTCGGCGATGAGTGCCGGGGTGGTGCGGGTGCTGTCGTTGCAAGGGACGATGCCGGACGGTTTGCCGGTCAATCTGCAGGCGGGAGTCGGGCCGTTGCTGGAGCTGGATGTCGGCCCGTCGATCAACGAAACCGACGATGCGACCGTCACCGTTTACCTGGCGATCAGTCCGCTGTGGCGCGCCGGTCAACTGTTGCCGCTCAAGGGGCGATTGCAGTCGGTGGTCGGCGAGGCGCTGCCGGATCTCACCAGCGGCGAATTCCCCGAATCGATCACGGTGTGGCGACCCAACCCGCGTCTGTGCACGCAACTGAACAAGGCCGATTCGATCTGCCTGCCACTGCTGAAAATCCGCAAGGAGGGCGGCGGTTTCCTGCCGTTGCCCTATACACCGCCGACGCCGGTCCTGTTACCGGAGTCGCCGCTGGGTCGGCGCATTGCCGGGCTCTGCGCGCGAGCCCGGGAGAAATGCCTGTTCCTTGGCGGGCGTCTGCGTCAGGCACAACAGTCCGGCAATCAGGACGATGCGCTGGAGATCCGCCGCCAACTGACCGCGTTATGGACGCGGCTGCCGGAAGTCGAAGGTTCGCTGAACAGTCGCATTGCCCATCCGCAGGGTTTGTACGTGCAGTTGCTGGGGCTGGCCGGCGCGTGGTCGGCGCTGGATCCGCTGGCGGGCGTGCCGTCGTTCGCGCCGCTGGACTTTTTCGAGTTGCAGCGCGGATACGAACCGCTGCTGGACTGGCTGGAAACCACGCTGGAATTGATCCGCGCCGGTTACCGCAGCATCGCTTTCGAACGCAGTGAACACAGCTTTTCCATTCAGTTGCCGGACGAGCAACCCAGTCAGCGGCTGGTCATCGGCCTGCGCATGCCCAACGGTGCCAGCGAGCAGGCGGCCGGCGAGTGGCTGCGCGGTGCGATCATCGCCTCGGCGCCACACATCGCCTTGCTCAGCCGCCAGCGCATGAGCGGCCTGACACACCAGGCCATGAGCCGCAACGAACAAGTGGCCTACAGCGTCGGCGACGACACCCGACTGTTTGTGGTGACGGCCGAAGGCAACTGGTTTGACGCGCAGTTGCCGCTGATGATCGCCGCGCCGGCCACCCGGCTGACCAGCAGTCCGTGGCAAGTGGTGCTGTTTGTCGCCCAGAACAGTGAAAGTGCCTGATCACACAAGGAACGCCGTATGTCGCAAGGAAGTGCCGCAAGCCTTGGGTTGCAGGACGCACCGTTGAGCAGCGCGTTCCGTCAGACGTGGCAGCAATGGCAACTGGACTGGACTCAATTGCCCAAGGACATCGAGGACGATGCGGCGCTGGTCGAAACCGTGGTCGAGCTGTCCACCCAGGCTTCACAGCGCTTGTGGCGTACGGCGTTTTCGCGGGTCGGCGACTCGGCGACCGAACAGGTCAAGGCGCTGGTGTACGCCTTCGTTGCGCTGGTCGATGAAACCCTGCTGTTCAGCCCATGGCCGGGCCAGGGCGCCTGGCAAGACAAACCGCTGGAGTCGCGCCTGTATTCCAGCCGTCAGGCGGGTGAGCAAGTGCCGGCGGCGATTCAAACCCTTCTCGATGAACAACAACCCACCACCCGTGACCTCGCCAACGTCTATCTGCAATGTCTGATCCTCGGTTTCCATGGGCGTCTGCGTGGCGAGCACAGTCAGGCGCAATTGGAAAAGTGGCGGCTGGCGCTGTTCACCTTTGCCTGGCAGGACGAGGCCAGTTACGACGATGTCAGCGAACGACTGGTCCAGCCGTCGCTGGTCGCACCCCTGCAACTGCCGGTGCGCACGGCGTTGCCGGACGGTTTTCGTCTGGCGTTGGGCATTCTGGCGATGGTGCTGTTGCTGACCGGGGTCGGCCAGTTCTTGTGGAGTGACATTCGTTCCGAACTGGAGCCAGTGCTGCAAACCACCGACTCGATGGCGGCGCCGGAGCAAGACTCATGAGTACCTTGTCGATCGTCGCGTGGGTGGTCGCGGTGCTGTTGCTGCTGGTGATCGTCGGTGTGGCGGTGTGGTGGCTGCGCACTCGAAGCGGCGCGGCGATCCGCAGCTTCTATCTTGCGGTGCGGCACATGGAGCAAGAGCAGGGCACTCACGATCGCTATCAGTTGCCATGGTTGCTGATGCTCGGTGATGAGGTCCAGGGCACGCAACTGGTGACTGAGTGGCGCCTGCAACCCACCGACAAACCGGCCTGGTTCGGCCGTTGGTGGTCGGACCCGGAAGGTGCGGTGCTGGTGGTGCCCCAAGGCTTGTTTCTGCCGGAAGACGGCATGCATCTGCAACGTGGCGGCTGGTGGCGACTGCTCGGGCTGATCCTGCGCCTGCGCAGCAAGCGTCCGCTCGACGGGGTGATTTGGACCGTGCCGGTCAGTCGCCTCGGCAATCTGGAACAGGCGACGCAGTTGGGGCTTGCGGCGCGCCGACGCTTCATCGATCTGCTGCAGCGCTTTGGCCTGAGTGTACCGGTGTACGTGATCGTCACCGGGCTTGAGGAACTGCCGGGGTTTCAGGACCTGATCAGTGCGCTGCCTGATGAGGCACGCGAACGCACCCTGGGCTGGTCATCGCCGTTTGCGCGGGATGCGGTGTGGCAGGGGCAGTGGAGTGATCAGGCGCTGGATCGCCTGCACCGCGCCGTCGCCGAAGCAGTGATTGAACTCGGCACCTTGTCCGGGCATTTGAGTGCTGACCTGTATGCCTTGCCGGAGCGTCTCGAAACGCTGCGACGGGGTCTGCAAAACGTGCTTGAGCCGGTGTTTCAGGGCAACGCGCAGGGCGAGGCACCGTGTTTTCGTGGTGTGTATTTCAGCGCCAATCAACCCTGCGAGGATGCGCTCGACGGGTTCAGCGCCGATGACAGCGGCTTGCAGCGCAGTGTGTTCATGCGTCAGTTGTGGCGCCAGCGCCTGGTCGGTGAGCGTGGTCTGGCGCAAGGGGTGCCACGGCTGTTGCGCCTGCGTCAGCGTTGGCAACGGCTGACGGCCGGCGTGGCGCTGGTGGTCGGGGTCGTCTGGGCGCTGGCGATGTTCTGGGTGTGGAACCAGTCGGTCAAGGACGCCCATGAACTGGCGCGGCTGATGCAAGGCGCGCACAAGAGCTACGTCACGGTCACCGACGAGGCGCACCGCGTCGAGCCGACCCGGCGCAACGTGCAGAGCTTCTGGCGGGTACTGGAAAAAGCGCCGCACTGGCACTACGTGTCGCTGGCGTTTCCGTCTTCGTGGATTTCCTCTGTGGACGTGAAGATCGAACGGGCGGTGTTCCAGGCTGCCCAGCGTCATATGGTTCAGCCGCTGCATGCGTTGCTGGTGGCGGAGTTGACGAAGCTCAAGGCGATCCGCACCACTGATCGGCGCAACAGCGTCGAAAGCGAAGACCCGGCCCAGTGGCAGAACTACCAGAAGGCCACGGACCTGGTGGACCGGGCGCTGCGCCTGGAGCAGCAGAACCAGTTGTTCGCTGAGGTGCAGAACAATCAGCGGGCACCGCTGGACGATCTGGTGCAACTGAGCAACAACGCGCTGTCGCTCAACCTCAACGCGGCGACGGTGCCCCACGCCGCTTATTACAACCGGCTGTTGGCGGCAGGGGACAATGGTGATTTGCAGGCGCTGGATCTGAGTGTCGAGCGGCCGCTGATCGTCAGCAACTTCAACGGGCTGATGGAGCGCTGGCTCGATCAGTATTTCCTCGCCGACAACTTTGTCAGCAAGGCCGGCTACCTCAAGCTGCACCTGGAACAGCTTGAGGCCGGGAGTGGCAACAGCCTCAGCGAGCTGGAAGACCTGCGCGCGCTGATCGATGACCTGCAAGCGGCGATCGCCCTGACCAATTCGACCTGGAGTCGCGGCAAGGGCCAGGAACTGGTGCCGGGCTACCGCGAATTTCTCGACAAGGTGCGCAAGAGCACGTTGCTCGGGCCGGCGGTCGAGCAACAACTCGACGCCCAGGCGGGCAAGTTGCAGCAGAGTTTCCGTGATCAGTGGATCGCTCAGGTCGGTTCGCGCGGCAACTTGTTGGTGCAGCAGGGCAGCGGGCAACTGGCGTTGCAGGATCAGGTGGTGAAGCTCAATAACGCGGTGCAGGCGCTGTTCAAGCGCGACTTCGTGTCCATCGCCATGCGCGCCACCGAAGACAACGTCAACCTGCAAGGCCAGACCGTCGATGGCGACGATCTCAACACCTCGCTCAACTATTTCGCCAGCTACAAGAGTTATGTCGCCGAAGAACTGCCGCGCATTCCCCCGGCTTATCGCGGTGCGCTGCTGCAAGCGGCTGAAGGCGCGGCGGCGCAGGCCATGTGGCTGAGCCTGAAAGATCACAACGACCAGACGCATCCCTATGCGGTGTTCAATGTGCAGGCCGAGCAGGCCATGGCTTTGCAGAAGGCGTTTGTTGAAGTCCATCGCAGCGATCTGGCGGCGCGTCTGCAAGGTGCGTTGAACCGTCGGGCCATGGCGCAGATCATCAACGGTCTGGATGAAATCACCGCACAACCGCTGTTCGGCGGACGGACTGAAATCAGCCAGTGGGACGGCTCGAAAAACCTCGGCTTGCAGCTGTACGGCGCCAGCGATGTGCAGGACTTGAAGCTGAGCCTCAAGCAGCAATTCAACACCATGCTCGGCATCACCGAGCGGCGCACATCGGCGTTGCAGTGGCTGATGACCCAGCAGGGCAATCTGTCGGCGCTGGATTACGAACGGGTGACCCAGTTCAGCGCGCTCAACGACGAACTGCTCAAGTACAAGGATTCGAACCCGGCCAGTTCGCCGGCGCAGATCGAGCAATTGGTCAGCCGCGATTTCATCGAGATGGACACCGGCTCCTGCGTGCAGGTGTTGCAGACCGCCAATCTGGCGGGCGGGCGCGGCACTCTGGCAATGCGTGCGGTGGAATTGCAACAGTCGGCCATGCAGCGTTGCCAGTACCTGCAACAGCAACAGGCAGCAGCGGCGTGGAATGAACTGGCCAACTATTTCAATCAGTACCTGGCCGATCGCTTCCCGTTTGCCAACGGTTTGCAGGCGCAGGATGCGGACCCCGCGCGGGTGCAGCATTTTCTGGAAATCATCGACAAACGCCTGCCGGTCGCCCAGGCCGGGCTGGTGCTGAGTCAGACCCCGGAACGACTGGCGGCGGAAGATTTTCTCAACCGTTTGAAGCAGGCGAGCCTGTGGCTGACCCCGCTGTTCGTACGCGACAAGAGCGGCATTCTCGGTGTCGAGATGGACGTTCGCTGGCGCACCGATCGCGACGATGAGCGCGGTGCCGATCAGGTGATCGCCGGGGGCTTGCTGGCTGGCAGTCAGCAGATCAGCTATCCCGCCGCCGAGCAGACGAACCTGCGCTGGATGGTCGGCCAGCCGATCCGCCTGACCCTGCGCTGGGCGCGCAACGGTCGCGAGCGCCCGGTCAACGATCCGCTGCAACCGAACCTGGTGGTGCGGGACATGGAGGCGGGCTGGGAGTACGGCGGGCCATGGTCGTTGCTGCGGTTGATGCGCGCGCACTTCTCGGTCCAGCGACAGCCGAGTATGGATTACACGGACTTTCCGCTGACCCTACGCCTGCCGGTCACCGCGCTCAACGACAGTGTCACCACGGAGTTCACCCGGATGTTCGTGCGTCTGTCGTTGATGAGCCAGGGCTCGAAGCTGCCATTGTCGATTCCACCGTTGCCGACCCGGGCGCCGCGCTCGCCGTTTCAGGCAACGGGCACCACCGCCGCCATTGAATCCCGCGAGGAGGGCCTGTGAGCCTGCCATCTGCAACCATGCCGGACCTGATCGATCAGTTGCTCGCACCGATCAGCGCCGACGCGCCGTGTGGTGCGGATCTGCGTTACGAACGCGAGTTCGATCAATTGCGCGACCTGCGTCGCGAGGACGATGCGAGCCTGCCGACCGGGGTCTGGCAATCGACGCTGAAACAGGCGAACTGGCCGGAAGTGGAAAAACTCACCACGACGTTGCTGATCGAACGCAGCAAGGACCTGATGCTCAGCGCCTGGCTCGGCGAGGCCTGGCTGCACCTTCAAGGATTGGACGGATTGCCCGGCAGCCTGGCGCTGATCGCCGGATTGTGTGAGCGCTATCCCGAACAGTTGCACCCGCAGGCCGAGGAGGGTGATCAGTCGTGGCGGGTGATTCCGCTGGAGTGGCTGGTGCGTCGGTACAGTGAGGTGCTGCTGACCCGGGTGCCGCTGTTCGGCTCGCACAACAGCGATTTCGAGGCATACAACCTGGAAACCTGGCGCCGTTTGCAGGTGCAGCAGGTGCAGGTCAACGACAGCAAGAATGCCAAGGCCTCGGCGGAAACCGCACGCAATGAACAGAAGAAACTCAGCGATCAGGTGCGCGCCACGCCATTGGCATTCTGGCTGCGCCAACAGGGCAACCTGCTGCTGAGCCAGCAACACCTGCAGCGTCTGAACGCCTGGAGCGATACGTATCTGGGCGATCAGGGGCCGGGTTTGCAGCCCTTGCAGGAGATCATTCAAGCGCTGCTGAAACTGGTTCAGGAGTTCATCGCCATGCACCCACAAAAACCGGCGCCGGTCGCCCCTGTCGAAGCCCCCGTGGTGGAGGCGCAGCCGGTCGATGAAGCGCCCGTGGCGGCGCAGGTCTTTCGTGAGCCGGCGAACCGCGAAGAAGCCTATCGGCAATTGCTGCTGATCGCCGAATACCTGGCCCGCACCGAACCTCACAGCCCCGTGCCATACCTGATCCGGCGCGGGGTGGAGTGGGGCAACAAGCCGTTGAGCGAACTGCTCGGCGAGTTGATCTCGGCCGACGCCGAATCGCGGCGGCTGTGGACGTTGCTCGGCGTGCTTTAGTGCACGCGCTGGTTGTTTTGCTTCGGCGGCAGTGTCAGCGGTGTCAGCACCGGCTCCCCGGCAAAGAACGCCACCAGGTTTTTCCCCACCAGCTCCACGGTGCCCTGGGTGGCTTCCGGTGACAGCCCGGCGACGTGCGGGGTGAGAATCACGTTGCTCAGGGTTTTCAGTGCGTCCGGCACCCGGGGTTCGTGGTCGAACACATCCAGTGCGGCGCCGGCGATTCGCCGTTGCTCAAGTGCCGTGATCAGGTCCGCCGTGGCGATCACGCTGGCGCGGGCGATGTTGACGATAAAGCCTTTGGGCCCCAGTGCGTCCAGCACGGGACGGGTCACCAGATGCTGGCTGCCGATGCCGCCGGGCGTCGCCACCACCAGAAAGTCCGAGGCTCGCGCCAGTTCGGTGGGGGTCGAGCAGAAGGCGTAGGGCACGTCGTTGCGCACCTGGCGGTTGTGGTAGCTGATCTCCATGTCGAAACCCAGGTTTGCCCGTTTGGCGATGGCCATTCCCACCGCGCCGAGGCCGAGAATCCCCAGCCGCTTGCCCGCCAGGGACGGGCGCATGATCTTCGGCCATTCGCCACGACGCACGGCCGCGTCACAGCGCGGAATGTCGCGCACCAGCGACAGCAGCAACGCCATGGCATGGTCGGCCACCGACGAGGCGTTGACGCCGGCGCCGTTGGTGACGGTCAGGCCCCGGTTGCTGGCGGCTTGCAGGTCCACCTGTTCGTAGCCGGCGCCGATCACGCAGATGATTTTCAGCGCGGGCAACGCGGCGATTTCTTCGGCGTACAACCCCAGCGGGCCACGGGTCAGCACCGCGTCGATGCGTGCGCCGTGGGTGGCAATGGCCTGGGCGCGTTCGGCGGGTGTCGGGGCGAGGATCAGGTGAAAGCCCTGTCGTTCGAGAATGGGCAGGTAGTCATTGATGGTTTCAACCAGTACCAGAACGGTGGCGGGCATTGCTCGGCTCCTGTGATCGTCGGCGTGTCGGTCGCGAAAGTCGTGTCAGAGTGCTGATTCCAGAGCGGTTTGGCAATGGCCGGCACTGCCCCGCACCAGCCAGTGTAGGAGCTGATACGGGGAGCGCGCGGGCGCTTCGTCAGAAGGCAACGTCGGCAGTGTTGATCAACCGCGCGAACGCCGCGCCGAGGGTTGCGTTGTGGTGCTCGATGATCGCCTGGGCCGGTAGTGCGGGTGTGTCCATGCAAGTGTGGGCATCGGCTACCAGCAATGGTTTGAAGCCCAGATCGGCAGCGGCGCGGCAGGTGCTGTCGATGCAGAACTGGGTTTTCATGCCGACGATGTACAGATCTTCGATTTTCGCGGCGTTGAGTTGTTGAGCCAGATCTGTGCCGTGGAAGGCATTGGGGCGGGATTTGTCGATGAAGGTGGCGTTTGCGGCGTCCAGTTCAAACGCTGGCAATAACTGCCAGAACGCACTGCCGGCGGCAATCGGCGAGCCAACCGGCCCGGTGTGGCGCACGGCAAAGATCGGCACTTGCCGTTGGCGTGCCTGGGCGATCAAGTGCTGGATGTTGGCGAGCATACGTTCGCCGTCGTGGGGTTCTTCCTGACCCTGGAACAGGCCGACCTGCATATCGATGATCAACAGTGCTGCGGACATGGTGTTTCTCCTTCGGTACCAAACGTGCCGCACGGACGGGAGAAACAACAAGGCCCCGTCCATTGCTGGCGGGGCCTTGGGTTTGCTGCGCTGGATTTACCTCAGGCGCAAACACCACGACCCGCCGGTGGCGGTCGTGGTGGTACGGGTGAGGTGCAACGCGCAAAGGTTCATGGGGCCGATCATGCTGGCGGCGTCAACGGGCTGTCAACAGGTGCATCAACTGGCGTACTGGGCGATGCCGTTGCCGAATGACCAGTTTTCTTTCTTCACTTCCACCAGATTGATGAACACATCCTCCAGACGGATCGACAGGTGCGTGTTCAGGTTCTGGGCGATGGTCTGGTACAGCGCTTTTTTCTGCTCCAGCGTCCGGCCCTCATTGAGGGTGATCTGGATGATCACCAGTTGGTCGCTGCGCTGGATCCCCAGGTATTGCGTATCGAAGATGAAATGCTCGCCATCGTGCTCGGCCAGGATCTGGAAGTTGTCGTGCTCCGGGACATTGATCGTGCTGCGCATTGCGGCGTAGATCTGCTCGCCGACGCGTTTGGCGAAGGTCGGGTCGGGACGTTTCTTGAGTTCGACACGGACGAGGGGCATGAAAAGGCTCCTTGGGGCAGGGGGCTGGAAGCGGCTGTCAGTCGGTTCGCCATTGGGTATAGCCGAAAAATGCCAGTCGGTGAGGCTGTTTAAAAACGTTAGGAAGTGGACGCACCGTCCTGCGGGATTTACGGATGTTGCCTACGAGTGCTGCCGGATTTATCCGCTATACGGCGAGATGTGAAGCACGAAACCATAGAGAGCAGGACAGGACGCGCTCTTCAGGATGGAGCGGCGGTCTGGACGGAAATTGCCATCAGCCAAGGAAGGCCAATGCTTCAGAACAACCGTGAAAACCTGGAACTCGACAGGCTGCATAACGAAACGCGAAAACTTGTGGCTGAAAGGCAGAAGCTTCTGGCGGAAGAAAAGAAGCTGAAGTGGGAGACGTATTTTTATCCAGTCGCGGTAGTGGCCGGCGTGTTAACGGCAAGCGCGGCATTAGCGGGCGTCTTTTTCAAGTTTTGAGCGTTCGTTTTCGCAAACTTCAGACACATGACCCAAAAGGAAATCAACATGAGCACCTATGACGCCAAAGCCAGAATGGAACAACTGGAGCGGGAACACGATGAGTGGGCCGAGAAAATACGTATAAAAAACAAGAAAGAAATGCGCCCGATCTGGGGGTTGCTGGGGCTGGGCATCTTTTGCATGTTCCTTGGCTTCATATTGGCCCGATCGATTTGATCGGGTTTTGCCATGGCACATTCGGCGCCGGTACTTGCCATAAAACGACATCCGGCGTATCTGGCGCCGACATGATTTTTCCCAAAAACGACAACCGTTCAATCTGCTCCGCACAACCATTCCTCAGCTAAGTCTTTGCTTCCGCTCATTTATCGCGGAGAATCGCGCCCCTGTTTCGGCCGGAGCATGTCTGTCGGTTTTTTCCGACGCGTCCTGACCGAGTGGCAAGTGACCGGAATGCGGAGATCCGACCGGATGAATGATCAGGCCAATAGCGTCGAACAACGCTTTGAAGCGGCAGCACCAGCGCAACTGTCGAGCTGGAATCGCCATGACACTACCTGGATGTTGGGACTGTTTGGGACGGCCATCGGCGCCGGTACCCTGTTTTTGCCGATCAACGCAGGTCTGGGTGGCTTCTGGCCGCTGGTGATCCTCGCGCTGCTGGCCTTCCCCATGACCTTCTTCGCACACCGCGGTCTGACCCGCTTCGTGCTCTCCGGTCGCGAAGGCGCCGACATCACTGAGGTGGTGGAGCAGCATTTCGGCATCAAGGCCGGTGCGCTGATCACGTTGCTGTACTTCTTCGCGATCTTTCCGATCCTGCTGATCTACAGCGTCGGCCTGACCAACACGGTCGCCAGCTTCCTCGAACACCAACTGCACATCACGCCGCCACCGCGCGCGCTGCTGTCGTTCGTGCTGATCCTCGGCCTGCTGGCTGTGGTTCGCTGCGGCGAGCAAGTGATCGTCAAGGCGATGAGCCTGATGGTGTATCCGTTCATCGTTGCGCTGCTGTTCCTCGCCGTGTACCTGATTCCGCACTGGAACGGCGGCATCCTGTCCACCGCTTCGCAGGTGCCGGCGCCGTCGGCGCTGCTGCACACGCTGTGGCTGGCGATTCCGGTGATGGTGTTCTCGTTCAACCACTCACCGATCATCTCGGCGTTTGCGGTGGACCAGAAGCGTCGCTACGGTGTTCACGCCGACGAGCGCAGCTCGCAGATACTGTCCCGCGCCCACCTGCTGATGGTGGTGATGGTGCTGTTCTTCGTCTTCAGCTGCGTGCTGACCCTGTCGCCAGAGCAACTGGCCGAAGCCAAGGCGCAGAACCTGTCGATCCTGTCTTACCTGGCCAACCACTTCAGCAACCCGACCATCGCTTTCGCAGCGCCGTTGATTGCGTTCGTGGCCATCTCCAAGTCGTTCCTCGGTCACTACATCGGTGCCAGCGAAGGCCTTAAAGGTTTGATCGTCAAAAGCGGCAAGCGTCCGGGCGCCAAGGCGCTGGATCGCATCGTTGCGGCATTCATGCTGGTGGTGTGCTGGATCGTGGCGACCCTGAACCCGAGCATTCTCGGCATGATCGAGACCATCGGTGGCCCGGTCATCGCGGCGATCCTGTTCCTGATGCCGATGTATGCGATCCGCAAAGTGCCGGCAATGGCCCGCTATCGTGGCCAGGCGTCGAACGTGTTTGTCACCGCCGTGGGCCTGGTGGCGATTTCGGCGTTGATCTACTCGCTGACGGCCTGATTCCAGACCAGCAGCACCAAGCGGGGGCGAGCGATTCGCCCCCGTTTTTGCAAGACCTTCCGGTGCCTGATCCAGGGCACACATCCCACGACATAAACGGCTACGCTTGAAAGGCACTTTTCCCGGAGATGCCCCATGCCCCGTGCCCGACCGCAACTGATCAGCGCCAAACTGGAAAAACTCCATCCCACCCAGCTCACGGTCGGCCTCGCCGAAGTCGCCGACAAGCGTCAGGAATGGAAGAAGCTCAAACGCAAGGAGCGGGCGGCAGCGCTGGATAATCACTGGTTCCCCAGTGTGCTCGGGCCTGAAGGCGTCTATTACATCGTCGATCACCACCACTTCGGTCTTGCGCTGATTGAGGAAGAGGTCAAGAAGGCTTCATTGCTGGTGCTCAAGGACCTTTCCTTTGTCGACCCGGTGACGTTCTGGAGCGTGATGAACTTCAACCAGTGGGCGCATCCCTATGATGGTCGCGGTGCCAGGCGCTCCTTCGAAGCCATTCCCAAATCCATAGTCGATCTGCAGGACGATCCTTATCGCAGCCTTGCCGGACGCTTGCGCCGGGCCGGTGGCTACGCCAAGGACGCTACGCCCTACAGCGAATTCCTCTGGGCGGACTTCTTTCGCAGCCGCATCGCCAGCGACCAGATCAACGATCTGAGCCAAAAATTACAGACCAAAGCCATGAACCTGGCGCGCAGCCAGGAGGCTCGGTATCTGCCGGGGTGGGTGGGTCCGATTGTCAACTGAACCCCTGAGCGCTGCTTCCCGACCCGAAGTGCAAAGTCGCAGTCAGGACCTGCTGGCCGGGTTGTCGATTGCCGGCCTGTTGCTGCCCGAGGCGGTGGCCTACTCCAGCATTGCCGCGCTGCCACCCCAGGCCGGGGTGATCGCGTTGTTTGCCGGGTTGTTGTGTTACGCGCTGATGGGCACCAGTCGGTTTGCCGTGGTTTCGGCCACCTCATCCTCGGCAGCGGTGCTGGCAGCGGCGACGGCTTCGCTGGCCGGTGGTGATCCGGCATTGCGCCTGAGCCTGGCGGTCGGTCTGGTGTTGATGACCGGCGTGCTGTTTCTGCTGGCGGGACTGTTCAAGCTCGGCAGCGTGACTTCTTTCATCGCCAAACCGGTGTTACGCGGGTTCGCCTTGGGGCTGGCGGTGACGATCATCCTCAAACAGGTGGCGAGCGTCGTCGATGTTCACCTGACGGACAGCAACCTGATTCGCTTCCTGCCGCAGTTGCTGGAGCAGTGGCCGCAATGGAACGTGGCGGGTGCCGGGATCGCGCTGGTGGCGTTGCTGGTGTTGATGCTCTGCGCGCGGTTTCGTCGAGTGCCGGGTGGACTGATCGTCGTAGCGCTGGGTATTGCCGCCAGTCAATGGCTGAACCTGCCGGCTCACGGGGTGAAACTGATCGGGGTCATCGATCTGGCGCTGGAGGTGCCACGCCTGCCAAACATGCCGTTTGCCGACTGGCTGCGCCTCGGGGAACTGGCGTTTGCCATGGTGATGATTCTGTATGCCGAGTCTTATGGTTCGATCAGCTCGTTTGCCCTGAAGCACGGCGACAAGGTCTCTTCGAACCGCGATCTGTTGGCTCTAGGTGCATCCAATCTGTTGTCGGGGCTGTTTCATGGCATGCCGGCCGGAGCGGGGTATTCGGCAACATCGGCCAATGAAGCGGCGGGGGCCACATCGCGATTGGCCGGTATTGTCGCGGCGGCAGTGGTGCTGCTGATCGTGTTGACGGTGCTGCCGTACATCGCTCTGACCCCGGAACCGGTGCTGGCCGCTATTGTGATCCATGCCTTGGGACGGGCGTTGAGCCTGCAACCGCTGGGCCGCTACTTTATCTGGCGCCGCGATCGCTTGTTGGTGATCTGCGCCGTGGCGGCGGTGTTGGTACTGAGCGTGCTCGACGGTTTGCTATTGGCGGTAGCGATCAGCGTGGTGCTGATGCTGAAACAGATGTCATCGGCGGATATCCAGGTGCTGGGGCAAATGGGCGGTGGTCACGACTATGTCGACGTGCAGCGCCATCCGGATGCCCGGGAAATCCCCGGCGTGCTGATTGTGCGGCCAAGTGAGGCGCTGTTTTTCGCCAATGTGGAGCGCATTCTCGGCGGCGCGCTGCGCTTGGCCCGTCATGCGCCGGCAGCGGTGCACACGATCATCCTGAGTCTGGAAGAATCGCCGGACCTGGACGGCACCAGCATCGAAGCGCTGGAAGCGTTCTTCCTGCAGGTGCGGGCCGAGGACAAACTGTTGATTCTGGCGCGCCTCAAACATGAGGCGCAGACCGTGCTGGCGCAATTGCCAGAACTGGAACGCGAGCAGGTACTGCTGAGCGGTTTGAGTGTGGACGAGGCGGTACAGCAGGCACTCAAGCTCAATGCATGAGTTTCCGGAGGTATAAAAAAACGCCGCACATCTTGCGATGGGCGGCGTTTTTCATTGCGTTGCAGCGTTAGGCTTGAACGACCGGAATGTTGGCGTTCGCAGCAGCTTCACGGAACTCGGCAATCTGGTCGAAGGACAGGTAGCGGTAAACGTCGGCCGCCATGCTGTCGATCTTGCCAGCGTATTCCATGTACTCCTCGACGGTCGGCAGGCGACCCAGGATCGAAGCAACGGACGCCAGCTCAGCCGAAGCCAGGTAGACGTTCGCGCCGTCGCCCAGACGGTTCGGGAAGTTACGGGTCGACGTCGACACCACGGTGCTGTTCGGCTCAACGCGTGCCTGGTTACCCATGCACAGCGAGCAGCCTGGCATTTCCATGCGTGCGCCGGCCTTGCCGTAGATGCCGTAGTAGCCTTCTTCGGTCAGTTGGTGAGCGTCCATCTTGGTCGGCGGCGACAGCCACAGACGGGTTGGCAGCTGACCCTTGACCTGATCCAGCAGTTTACCGGCAGCGCGGAAGTGACCGATGTTGGTCATGCACGAACCGATGAACACTTCGTCGATCTTCTCGCCAGCAACGCTGGACAGCAGACGGGCGTCGTCCGGGTCGTTCGGCGCGCACAGTACAGGCTCGCTGATGTCGGCCAGATCGATTTCGATGATTTCGGCGTATTCGGCGTCGGCATCGGCTTCCATCAGCTCAGGGTTGGCAACCCAGGCTTCCATCGCTTGAGCACGACGTTCCAGAGTACGCGCATCGCCGTAGCCTTCGCCGATCATCCAGCGCAGCAGGGTGATGTTGGAGTTCAGGTACTCGGTGATCGACTCTTTCGACAGCTTGATGGTGCAACCGGCAGCCGAACGTTCGGCCGAGGCGTCGGACAGTTCGAAAGCCTGTTCCAGGGTCAGACCTTCCAGGCCTTCGATTTCCAGGATGCGGCCGGAGAAGGCGTTTTTCTTGCCTTTCTTCTCGACGGTCAGCAGGCCGTTCTGGATAGCGAAGTAAGGAATGGCATGAACCAGGTCACGCAGGGTGATGCCAGGTTTCATTTTGCCTTTGAAGCGCACCAGGATCGATTCCGGCATGTCCAGCGGCATGACGCCGGTGGCAGCGGCGAACGCGACCAGACCGGAACCGGCCGGGAACGAGATGCCCATCGGGAAACGGGTGTGCGAGTCGCCACCGGTACCTACGGTGTCCGGCAGCAGCATGCGGTTCAGCCACGAGTGGATGATGCCGTCGCCCGGA
Organism: Pseudomonas sp. FW215-R2; assembly: GCF_058789255.1. Classification (NCBI taxonomy): domain Bacteria; kingdom Pseudomonadati; phylum Pseudomonadota; class Gammaproteobacteria; order Pseudomonadales; family Pseudomonadaceae; genus Pseudomonas; species Pseudomonas sp. FW215-R2. The sequence goes on along the minus strand of NZ_JBYTBO010000010.1, from coordinate 148,768 downwards.
CGCAGGGAAACGCCGCCGCGGGTCATGATGAAGTCAGGCAGGGTGTGGTGGGTAGTCACGTCGATCGGCTTTGGATAAGCCGCGGTGTGGCAGAAGGACTGCATCACCAGATCAGCGGAGAAGCCCAGGCACGCCAGGTCTTTCAGTTCGTCACGGGTCATTGGACCGGTGGTGTCCTGAGAACCTACGGTGGTCATCTTCGGCTCGCAGTAAGTGCCAGGACGAACGCCTTTGCCTTCTGCCAGACCGCAAGCCTTGCCGACCATTTTCTGCGCCAGGGTGAAGCCCTTGGTGCTTTCGGCCGGAGCTTCCGGCTTCTTGAACAGGTCGAACGCAGGCAGACCCAGTTCAGCGCGAGCCTTCTCGGTCAGGCCACGGCCGATGATCAGCGGGATACGGCCGCCGGCGCGGACTTCGTCCAGCAGAACCGGGGTCTTCATTTCGAAGGTGGTGATGACTTCGTCGGTACCGTGCTTGCAGACTTTGCCAGCGTGCGGGTACAGGTCGATCACGTCGCCCATGTTCATGTTCGATACGTCGAACTCGATTGGCAGTGCGCCGGCATCTTCCATGGTGTTGTAGAAGATCGGAGCAATTTTGCTGCCGAAGCAGAAACCGCCACCGCGCTTGTTCGGCACGTAAGGGATGTCGTCGCCGAAGAACCACAGAACCGAGTTGGTCGCGGATTTACGCGAGGAACCGGTACCGACCACGTCACCGACGTAGGCGATCGGGAAGCCTTCGCCGCGCATGGTTTCGATCTGCTTCATCGGGCCGGTCTTGCCTTGCTCGTCCGGAACGATGCCGTCACGGGCCATTTTCAGCATGGCCAGGGCGTGCAGTGGGATGTCTGGACGCGACCAGGCGTCTGGAGCAGGGGACAGGTCGTCGGTGTTGGTTTCGCCGGTCACCTTGAAGACGCGCAGGCTGATCTTGTCGGCCAGCACAGGGCGCTTCTTGAACCACTCGCCGTCAGCCCAGGATTGCAGCACGGCCTTGGCGTGAACGTTGCCGTTCTTGGCTTTTTCAGCCACGTCGTGGAAGGCATCGAACATCAGCAGGGTGTGCTTGAGTTCTTCGGCAGCCACTGGCGCCAGCTCGGCGTTGTCCAGCAGGTCTACCAGGGTCACGATGTTGTAGCCGCCCTGCATGGTGCCGAGCAGTTCTACAGCGCGCTTCTTGTCCAGCAGAGGGGAGGAGACTTCGCCCTTGGCCAGTGCGGAGAGGAAACCGGCCTTGACGTAGGCGGCTTCGTCCACTCCTGGTGGAACGCGATTGGTGATCAGGTCAACGAGGAAAGCTTCTTCGCCAGCCGGAGGATTCTTCAGCAGCTCGACCAGGCCTGCAGTTTGTTCGGCGTTAAGCGGCTGGGGAACGATACCCAGGGCTGCACGCTCTTCGATATGTTTGCGGTAGGCTTCAAGCACAGTTATTACCCTCATCAGTGGTCCCAAATGGGTGTCCGGGACGCTCATCCCGAAATTGCCGTACTCATGCTCCTCACGACGTTGTGGGTCGTTCGGCCAGAATTACCGGCAATTCCTTACAGAAGCTGCTTTCAAAGTTTTACGCCTGCAGAACGGGGAGCTGATGAGGGTTGGCGTATGGCTTTTCCCCGCTGGAAAAACCTTACGCCAACACCGCTCTGAAGGAACGACTGTGCTCGTGACGCTTTGAAAACAGCTTCTAACGGACATTGGCGCCTAAAAAGGCTGGCTGATTCTACGGCAAAAAAAATTTAAAGGTAAGTCGCGCTCTATTGGACTTTGGTTGCGTTGTGCACGGGTGGGGCAAACCTTGATCCAGCACTTGTCCCTGACGTTTGAGGGGTGATGAATGCCGGACAAAGGGCTAACATGCCGACCTGTTCCGCGTTTCAAGTGTTTTGCCCATTCTATGCCCAATCAGACCATCAAGACCCCCTGCGTCGGCCTCTGCTCCACTGTTTACGGTGATCTGGTGTGCCGTGGCTGCAAGCGTTTCCACCACGAAGTGATCCACTGGAACGGTTACAACGAGGAAGAAAAACGCGCGGTGTGGCTGCGTCTTGAGCAATTGCTGTCACAAGTGATGGCCAGCAAGGTCGAAGTCTTCGACCCGGCGCGGCTGCGCCAGCAACTGGAACAGCGCAAGATCCGCTTCGTGCCGCACCAATCGGAATATTGCTGGGCCTATCAGCTGATCGCCCGGGGCGCGCGGGTGATCATTAATCTGGAAGCCTACGGGATGGTGTTGCTGCCGGAGTTTCGCGACTGGAACCTGCCGGAACTGCGCGATGCCATTGATCGGGAATTTTTCCTGCTGTCGGAAGCGCACTATCAGCGCTACATCGCGCCCGGTTTTCTGAAGGATGCGCTGGGCGAGTGAGCATTACCTGTGGCGAACACGCTCGCCACAGGATGACAACAATGCTTAATGTTTCACCGCCAACTCCACCAGATGGTCTTCAACCTCCTGCGGCTTGAGCACCAGCACATCACTCTCCAGCGCATCCAGCACCACTTCGGCGGTATTGCCGATCAGCGCCCCTGACAACCCGGTGCGCGCCACGGTGCCAATCACGGTCACGGCCGCCTGCAGCTTGTGCGCCATAAATGGAATCAGCACATCCGCCGGGCCTTCCTCGACATGCAAATGCTCGTCGTCGACATCGAATTCAGCCTGAAACGCCCGGCATTGCTCGCGATAACGCGCCTCGATGGTTTCCTTGAGCTGGAAGGTCGGGTCTGCCGCCGACAGCATCGGTGACGGATGGGCGGTAATGACGTGCAGATGCCCCTTGGCCAGGCTCGCGATGTCATAGCCGTGATCAATGAGGGTGGTGTGCAGGTGGCGGTGCTCGCCATCGGCATTGCCCACATCGACCGCCACCAGAATCACTCGGTCTTTCCAGGAGGCCGAGGTCTTCACCAGCAGCACCGGGGTCGGGCAGTGGCGCAGCAGTTTCCAGTCCGCCGGGGTCAGCAGGGCCTTTTTCAGCGAGCTGTCGGGGAAATGCTGTTTGATCACCAACCCGCAGCCTTCGGCTTGCTGCACATCGATGATGGTTTCGTGCAGGCTCTCGTTCCACGCCTGTTCGGTGGTGACGCTATAACCGTCCGCCAGCAGCGCGGCCTTGAGCACGCTGAGCATGCCGGCGTGATCGTGCTTCTTGTCGCAGACCAGCAGGTGCAGATGGGCCTGGGTCACCCCGGCGATCAGCTTGGCGCGCTTGAGCGCCAGGCTTTCCGCGTGTTCGGGTTCGATGACCACCAGAATGCTGCGAATGGCTTGCATGAGTGAGTCTCCAGCAATGAAAAGGCACGGCGTTGCACAACTATAGTTGCTGCTCATCCGTCTGCGACTTGATGCATATCAACGCGGGCGGCTGGTGGTCTGCGGGCAGGCCGGTATAATCGGCGCCTTTCGCTCGAACACCTTTTGACCGTGAGCCCCATGATCCTTCCCGAAATCCACGAATTCCTTGGTTGCCGCACGCCTGACGCTTGGGTCCAGGCCGCGCTGGCCGATCAGGAAACCCTGCTGATCGACCACAAGAACTGCGAGTTCAAGGCCGCCAGCACCGCGTTGAGCCTGATTGCCAAGTACCATTCCCACGTCGATCTGATCAACATGATGTCGCGTCTGGCCCGGGAAGAACTGGTTCACCACGAACAGGTCATGCGCATCATGAAACGGCGCAAGATCGAACTGCGCCAGCTGCACGCCGGCCGTTATGCTTCGAGCCTGCGCAAAGTGGTGCGCAGCCACGAGCCGGTGAAACTGGTCGACACCCTGGTGGTCGGCGCCTTCATCGAAGCGCGCAGTTGCGAGCGGTTCGAAGCACTGGTGCCGCATCTGGACGAAGAACTCGGCAAGTTCTACTTCGGCCTGCTGAAAAGCGAGGCCCGGCATTTCCAGGGTTACCTGAAACTGGCCTACCAGTACGGTGACGCCAAGGACATTGCCCAGGTGATCGAGAAAGTCCGCGCCGCCGAGCAGGACCTGATCGAATCGCCGGACGAGGAATTCCGTTTCCACAGCGGCGTGCCCGTCGCGGCATGAATTGTTAAAAACTCTTAAGAGTATGAAACATCAACGAAAACCGGCCCAAGTGGCCGGTTTTTGCTGCCTGCGATAAACGTCTGGCCCGCGAATGCCGCCATAATGGCGCCCACTTCACTGAGGGTTGGCGACGGTTGTTATGGATAACCTGGGTTTTGGCAGAGTCCTGCTGGTGGAAGACGATGAGCGCCTGGCCGCGCTGATCGCGCACTTTCTCGAACAACACGGCTACGAGGTACGCACGGTGCATCGCGGCGATCTGGCCGTGGCCGCGTTTCTCGAATTCAAGCCCAAAGTCGTGGTGCTCGACCTGATGCTGCCGGGGCAAAGCGGCCTGCACGTGTGCCGGGAAATCCGCAGCGTGTCGGACACGCCGATTGTCATCCTGACCGCCAAGGAAGATGACCTCGACCACATTCTGGGCCTGGAGTCCGGGGCCGATGACTACGTGATCAAACCGATCAAACCGCCGGTCCTGCTGGCACGCCTGCGTGCCCTACAACGTCGGCAAGTGCCGGACAGCGGCGTGGTCAGCTCGCTGGAGTTCGGCAATCTGATCATCGATCGCAGTTGCCGCGAAGTGCGTCTGGCGGGCGAGTTGATCGAGCTGACCACCATGGAATTCGAACTGCTGTGGCTGCTGGCCAGTGCCGCCGGCAATATCCTGTCGCGCGATGACATTCTCAATCGCATGCGCGGCATCGCTTTCGATGGCCTCAATCGCAGCGTCGATGTGTACATCAGCAAGCTGCGCAACAAACTCAAGGACAATCCCCGCGAACCGGTGTGCATCAAGACCGTGTGGGGCAAGGGCTATCTGTTCAATCCGTTCGCGTGGGAGCTGTAGATGCTGCGGTTATTTCTGGGACTGTTTCTGGTGATGACAGTCGGGTTGGTGGCGGCGCTGCAAACCGTCGAACACACCTTCAACGCGTTGCTCGACAACCAGATGCAGGCCTACAACCGCGAGGCGGTGCGGGGCCAGGCCTGGTCGCTGATCGAGCACATGCGCGACCAGCAAGGTGCGGCGCGCGAGGCGCAGCTGGAGGCGTTGCGTCCGCATTACGGGCTGACGTTGAACCTGATCGAGTCCGATCAACTGGCCCTGACGCCCGAGGAAAAGGCTGAACTGGCGCAGAACCTGTTGGTGATTCGCGACAACTACACCCAGTTCATCAGCAACATCGACGGCGGTTCGCAGGTACTCAGCATCAAATTGCCGCCCGAGCCGAGCCTGATGCCGTTCTACATCGCAGCGGCCTATCTGATGCTGGCGGTGCTGCTCGGCATCGTCCTGTACTTCTGGGTCCGTCCGCACTGGCGCGATCTGGAAAAGCTGCGACTGGCCGCCGAGCGTTTTGGCGACAACGACCTGTCATCGCGCATCCAGCTTTCCAAACGCTCGAACATTCGCGATCTGGCCGAACACTTCAACCTGATGGCGGCGCGCATCGAAGGCCTGATCGCCAATCAGCGCGAACTGACCAACGCCGTGTCTCATGAACTGCGCACGCCGATTGCCCGGCTGTCGTTCGAACTCGACCAGCTCAAGCAACAACCGGACGCCAGTCAGAACCGCGAACTGATCGCCGACATGTACGCCGACCTTGGCGAGCTGGAAGAAATGGTCTCCGAGCTGCTGACCTACGCCAGCCTCGAACGCGGCGCGACGGTCATCACCCGTGAAAACATTCAGGCCGCCAACTGGCTCGACAGTGTGGTGGGCAGCGTCGCCCTGGAAGCCGAGGCCGCCGGGGTGCAATTGCTGATCGGCGAATGCCGGGTCGAAGAAGTGCGGATCGAGCCGCGTTTCATGGCGCGGGCGGTGATCAATCTGCTGCGCAATGCCATTCGTTATGCCGAGCAGCGGGTCGAGGTGTCGCTGGTGCGCATCGGCGATCAATACGAAGTGCAGGTCAACGACGACGGCCCGGGTGTACCGCTGGCCGGTCGGGAGAAGATTTTCGAACCGTTCTCGCGCCTGGACGCCAGCCGTGACCGCCGCACTGGTGGATTCGGCCTCGGACTGGCATTGGTGCGACGGGTGTCGCAGTCCCATGGCGGTCGGGTCGAGGTTGGCGATTCACCGTGGGGCGGGGCGTCATTTCGCATGACCTGGGCGCATCTGGATTGATTGAATATCCTCCCGCGAAGGGGGAGGCGTCGGATCAACTCAGCACGTAGTCCACGGGCTTCAGCGCCGGTGGCAAAGGCTCGGTGCCCAGCTCCGAGAGAATATCCCGCTCGATACCCCGCACCAGCGCATCGGTTGGCAGGTCGTTTTCATCCCGGCCGAACGGATCTTCCAGCTCATCGGCAATCGCATCCAGACCGAAAAAGGTGTAGCTGACAATCGCCGTGAACAGCGGCGTCAGCCAGCCCAGCGGTTCGGCCATGGCGAACGGCAGCAGGATGCAGAACAGGTAAATCGTGCGGTGTAGCAGCAGGGTGTAAGGGAAGGGCAGCGGCGTGTTCTTGATCCGCTCGCACACCGCTTGCGCCTGGGTCAGGCTGGTCAGGTGATTGGCCAGCAGCATGTAGCGCCATTCACTGAGATCGCCTGCCTCATGCAGATCGGAACATTGCTGGCCGACGGTTTGCAAAATGCGCCCGCTGTAGTCCGGCACCAGTGCATCGTGTTGTGGCGTGATCCATTCGGCGCTGGCGGCGGCTTCGTTTTCCCGGCGCAACCGCGCGTTCAGGGCATGGGCAAAGCCGCAGAGGTTGAGCAGCAACAGCCGACGCTGCGCCGACTCGCGGATGACGTGGGTTTCGCGGATCACCGAACGCACATGCACGATCACTTCGCCCCAGGCCTTGCGGGCCTCGTACCAGCGGTCGTAGCAGGCGTTGTTGCGAAAATTCATGAAGATCGACAGTGACAGACCGAGCAAGGTGAATGGCGTGGCGTTGACCTTGGTGAAGTTGCTCGGGTGGAGCATTTCCACCAGCACGATGGCCGACGCCAGCAGCGTGACCATCAGGGTGCGCAGGGCGATGCGCTTGGCAATCGACCCCTTGAGGGTAAACAGGACGGCGAACTGATTGATCTTGGGCCGGATGATCATGCTTTTTTTGCCTTGAAAACGTGGCGGTTCAGCCGCCGGTCATGTTCATGAAACGCACCACTTGCACGTCGTCGTTCACTTCAAAGTTGTGCCGGTAAGGCTTGAGCTTCATCGCTTCGATGATCGCTTTCTCCAGCCGCTCCGGTTGACCCGGATGGGCGCGCAGCACCGCTTTCAAATCCACCGAATGCTCGTTCCCCAGACACAGTAGCAAACGCCCCTCGACCGTCAGCCGCACCCGGTTGCAGGTGCCGCAGAAGTTGTGGCTGTGGGGCGAAATGAACCCCAGCCGAATGTGCGGTGCCTCCGCCAGCCGCCAGTAGCGCGACGGGCCCTGGGTCGACTCGGCGGAATCGATCAGGGTGTAGCGTTCGGCGATCTTTTCGCGCACCTGGGTGCTGGAAAAAAACGACTCGGCGCGACTGTGTTCGCTGATGATGCCCAGCGGCATTTCCTCGATAAAGGAAATATCCAGATCCCGTTCGATGGCGAACTGCACCAGGTCGTTGATCTCGTGATCGTTGCGGCCCTGCATCACCACGCAGTTGAGTTTAGTGCGGGTAAATCCGGCCTCACGGGCGGCATCGATGCCGTTGATCACTTGTGCCAGGTCGCCGGTGCGGGTCATCTGCTTGAAGCGCGCGGCATCGAGGCTGTCGAGGCTGACGTTGAGGCGCTTCACCCCAGCATCGAACAACGGGCTGGCGAGTTTGCCGAGCTGCGAGCCGTTGGTGGTCAGGCACAACTCGCGCAGGCCGGGCAGGGCAGCAATCTGCTTGCACAACCCGACGACACCGGGACGAATCAGCGGCTCACCGCCGGTCAGGCGGATCTTGCGGGTGCCCAGCGCAACGAAGCTCTGCGCCAGTTGATAGATCTCCTCCAGCGTCAGTACCCGTTGGCGTGGCAGAAACTGCATGTCTTCAGCCATGCAATACACGCAGCGAAAGTCGCAGCGGTCGGTGACCGACATACGCAGGTAGTCGACGCGGCGGTTGTAACCATCGATCAAGACGCGCTCTGACATGACAGCCTCGCTTGGGTGAAATCCGCTATTGAAGGGATTGGGTCGGCGCAGGTTATGAGCAACTTCGAACTGCGTCCAATCACTCTTAATGACCGGCCGATTGATGCTGTCGATGATGAAATAATTATTCCGGTTTTTGCGCTTCTTAGTTTTGCAAGTGCCCGTATTTAAAGGGTTTAACGCCGTGATAGATGATTTCGATAACGCAGTCATTAATAGCGATTAGACAAGTTTTTGCGGTGGTTCATATCCTTGGCTCCGTCAAACGAAACGACCGCTTTTGAACTTGAAAGTCAGTCGTCGCTGTTTAAATCCGATCAGGTTTTTGCCTGTGTGCATCGTCATGGAGAAGTCCCATGTCACAAGTCGACCGTTACAAACCCTACAAGGGCGCCGCTGCGGGTTGGGGCGCTGTGATCAGCCTCACCAAGAACTGGCTGGGCAGTGAAAACGCCCTGAAAAACATCCGCGCCATGCTCAAGACCAACCAGAACGGCGGCTTCGACTGCCCCGGTTGCGCCTGGGGTGAAGCACCCGGCGCGAGTATGCTGAAGTTCTGCGAAAACGGCGCCAAAGCGGTGAACTGGGAAGCCACTGGCCGCCTGGTCGATCCGGCGTTCTTCAACAAGTACACGGTGTCGACGCTGGCCGAGCAAAGCGATTACTGGCTTGAATACCAGGGCCGGATCACCCATCCGATGCGCTACGACGCCCGGGTCGATCGCTATGTCGAGACCACCTGGGACGAGGCGTTCGCGCTGGTCGCCAAGCACCTCAAAGGCCTGAAATCGCCCCACGAGGCCGAGTTCTACACCTCGGGGCGTGCCAGCAACGAAGCGGCGTTTCTCTATCAGTTGTTCGTCCGCGCCTACGGCACCAACAACTTCCCGGACTGCTCGAACATGTGCCACGAAGCCAGTGCGGTGAGCATGGGCGAGACCCTGGGCGTCGGCAAAGGCACGGTGGTCTATGAAGACCTGCACCATGCCGACGCGATTTTCGTCATCGGCCAGAACCCCGGCACCAACCACCCGCGCATGCTCGAACCGTTGCGTGAAGCGGTGAAGCGTGGCGCGCAGGTGGTGTGCATCAACCCGCTCAAGGAGCGTGGGCTGGAGCGTTTCCAGAACCCGCAAAACCCGATCGAGATGCTCAGCAACGGCTGGGAAGCGACCAACACCGCGTACTTCCGTCCAGCCTTGGGCGGCGACATGGCGATGATCCGCGGCATGGTCAAGTTCCTGCTGCAATGGGAACGTGAAGCCCAGGCCTCGGGCGGCGAACCGGTGTTCGATCACGCGTTCATTGCCGAGCACACGTCGGGCTTGGACAGCTATCTGGCCGAAGTCGATGCCACGAGCTGGGAGCACATCGTCGAACAGTCCGGCGTGCCGCTGCATGACATCGAACTGGCCGCGCGCATGTATGCCCGCGCCAAAAGCGTGATCATGTGCTGGGCCATGGGCCTGACCCAACACGTGCACTCGGTGCCGACCCTGCAGGAAGTCATCAACCTGCAACTGCTGCGCGGCAATGTTGGCCGTCCGGGAGCCGGGCTGTCACCGGTGCGTGGCCACAGCAACGTGCAGGGCGACCGCACGATGGGCATCAACGAACTGGCGCCGAAAGAGCTGATGGACGCCCTGGAAAAGCGCTTCAACTTCAAGGTGCCGCGCATGCACGGCCACAACACGGTCATGGCGATTGGTGCCATGGAACGTGGCGAAGCCAAGGTGTTTATCGGTCTGGGCGGCAACTTCGCCCAGGCCACGCCGGACACCCCGCGCACCCACGAAGCGATGCGCAAACTCGACCTGACCGTGCACATCTCGACCAAGCTCAACCGCAGCCATCTGGTGACCGGGCGTGACGCGCTGATCCTGCCGTGCCTGGGCCGTACCGACATCGACGTGCAGGCCGAAGGTCCGCAAGGCGTGACCGTGGAAGACACCTTCAGCATGGTGCACTTGTCGTTCGGTCAGTTGAAGCCGAAGTCGGCGCATCTGAAATCCGAGCCGGCGATCATTGCCGGGATTGCCGCCGCGACCCTGGGCAAACACCCGATCGACTGGGAATGGGCGGTGGGCGACTACGGGCGCATCCGTAACCTGATCGCCGACGTGATTCCGGGCTTCGAGAATTTCAACGAGAAGCTGCTGATCCCGGGTGGGTTCCACCTCGGCAACGACGCCTCCGACCGTGTCTGGAACACTGAATCCGGTAAAGCCCAGTTCACCCCGTGCGTGCTGCCGGAACATCTGATCAGCGAAGGCGTGCGCAACCTGCCGGTCAAGCCGCATCTGATCCTGCAAACCATGCGTTCCCACGATCAGTACAACACCACGCTGTACGGCCTCGACGACCGTTATCGCGGGGTCTACGGCATGCGCGACGTGGTGTTCGCCAACGAGCAGGATATCCGACGGCTCGGTTTCGAACCGGGGCAGAAGGTCGATCTGGTGGCGCTGTGGGGCGACGAGCGCGAGCGTCGGGTCAGCGGTTTCACCCTGATCGCCTACGACATTCCAGCGGGACAAGCCGCCGCGTACTACCCGGAAACCAATCCGCTGGTGCCGCTGGAAAGCTACGGTGATCGCACCTATACGCCGACCTCCAAATTCGTGGCGATCCGCCTCGAAGCGGCCGAGGCGAGCAACCTGATCCCGTCGTCGGTGGCCTGACCGATCCACGCGATCCAACCCTTTTGCAATTTGACTGGCTGCAGGCGTTCGCGCCTGGCGGTGGCCCGGCCGTGTGCTGCCGCTTTTCAGCCTTGATGAGGACATCATCATGTTCAACCTGGAGGCACTGGACCTGGCGCGAATTCAATTCGCGTTCACGGTTTCGTTCCACATCATTTTCCCGGCGATCACTATTGGCCTGGCGAGTTTCCTGGCGGTGCTCGAAGGCCTGTGGCTGAAAACCGGTAACGACACTTACCGCGATCTCTACCATTTCTGGTCGAAAATATTCGCCGTCAACTTCGGCATGGGCGTGGTGTCGGGTCTGGTCATGGCGTACCAGTTCGGCACCAACTGGAGCGGGTTTTCCGACTTCGCCGGCAGCGTCACCGGGCCGTTGCTGACCTATGAAGTGCTGACCGCGTTCTTCCTCGAGGCCGGGTTCCTCGGGGTGATGCTGTTTGGCTGGAACCGCGTGGGGCGTGGCTTGCACTTCTTTGCCACGGTGATGGTCGCCATCGGCACGCTGATCTCGACCTTCTGGATTCTCGCGTCCAACAGCTGGATGCAGACCCCGCAAGGCTTCGAAATCGTCGACGGTCGGGTAATGCCGCTGGACTGGCTGGCCATCGTGTTCAACCCGTCGTTCCCGTTCCGTCTGGCGCACATGGCGATTGCCGCGTTCGTGGCCACGGCGTTCTTCGTTGGCGCTTCGGCAGCCTGGCATTTGCTGCGTGGCAATGACAGCAAACCGGTGCGCAAGATGTTTTCCATGGCGCTGTGGATGGCGCTGATCGTGGCGCCGATTCAAGCAGTGGTCGGTGACGCCCATGGCTTGAACACCCTGGAACATCAACCGGCGAAAATTGCCGCCATCGAAGGTCACTGGGAAAACGCTGACAACGGACCGACCCCGCTGGTGCTGTTCGGCATCCCGGACATGCAGGCGGAGAAGACCAAATACGCGATCGAGATTCCGTACCTCGGCAGCCTGATCCTCACCCACAGTCTCGACAAGCAGATACCGGCGCTCAAGAGCTTCCCGAAAGAAGACCGGCCGAACTCGACCGTGATCTTCTGGAGCTTCCGTGTAATGGCTGGACTCGGCATGTTGATGATCCTCGTCGGTGTGCTGGGCCTGGCGTTGCGGCGCAATGGCAAGGTCTACCGTCATCGCGGCTTCCAGCGTCTGGTGCTGCTGATGGGGCCGAGCGGTCTGATCGCACTGCTGGCCGGCTGGATCACCACTGAAGTCGGGCGTCAGCCGTGGGTGGTGTATGGCCTGATGCGTACCCACGACGCCGCGTCCCACCACTCGGTGGCGCAGATGAGCACCTCGCTGGCGCTGTTCGTGGTGATCTACTGCTCGGTGTTCACCGTGGGCATCGGCTACATGATGAAACTGGTGAGCAAGGGCCCGCAGCCGCACCACGAACACCCGCCTGAAGGCACCCAGATACAGACCCCGCGCCGGCCTCTCTCGGCGGTCACCGACAACCTCGAATCCGCGACCCGGATCCACTGATAAAGGAGCGTTGAGTCATGGGTATTCAAGGTATCGATCTCTCGTTGATCTGGGGCGTGATCATTGCCTTCGGGGTGATGATGTACGTGATCATGGACGGCTTCGATCTGGGCCTCGGGATCCTGTTCCCGCTGATCAGCGACGAGCAGGAACGCGACGTGATGATGAACACCGTCGCACCCGTCTGGGACGGCAACGAAACCTGGCTGGTGCTCGGCGGTGCGGCGCTGTACGGCGCGTTTCCGCTGGCTTACGGGGTGATTTTGGAGGCGCTGTATCTGCCGCTGATCTTCATGCTGGCGGGTTTGATTTTCCGCGGTGTGGCGTTCGAGTTTCGCTTCAAGGCGCCAGCGGAAAAACGCTATCTGTGGGACTGGGCGTTCATCGGCGGTTCGCTGCTGGCGACGTTCTCCCAGGGCGTGGTGATCGGCGCGTATGTGGCCGGGATTCCGGTGGTGGATCGGCAGTTTGCCGGTGGCGGTCTCGACTGGCTGGCACCGTTCCCGCTGGTTTGCGGTGTCGGTCTGGTGGTCGCTTACGCCTTGCTGGGCAGCACCTGGCTGCTGGTCAAGACCGAAGGCATGTTGGAGTCTCGGATGCGTCACTACAGCCGTCCGTTGGCGTGGCTTCTGCTGGCGATGGTGGTGGTGATCGGCGCGTGGACGCTGCAACTGCACCCGGAACTGGCCACTCGCTGGTTCAACCATGCGCACCTGACCGTGTTCGCCGGGCTGGTGGTGCTGGCGGCATTGTCGCTGTTCGGGCTGTTGCGTTCGCTGCGTCAGCGGCACACCCACTGGCCATTCGTGTTCACTCTGGTGCTGATGTTCCTCGGTTACATCGGGCTGGCGCTGAGCATCTGGCCGAACATCATCCCGCCCTCGGTCAGCCTCTGGGCGGCGGCATCACCGGCCACCAGCCAGTTGTTCGCCCTGATCGGCGCACTGTTCATCCTGCCGGTGATCCTGATGTACACCTTCTGGAACTACTACGTGTTCCGCGGCAAAGTGAGGATTGGCGATGGCTACCATTGAAATGCGTGAAGTGAAAAGCCGCTGGTACAAACGACTGGGCTGGTTGCTGCTGATCTGGTCCGGCAGCGTGGTCTCGCTGGCGGTGGTGGCGAGTCTGCTGAAGCTGGCGATGTACGCAGCGGGGATGCGAACCCACTGACCAAAAAAACCGGAGCCTGGCTCCGGTTTTTTATTGCCTGCATTTTGCATCCTCCCCTGATGGGGAGGGTGCCTTGAGGTTTATTCCCCGCCAAACATCGCCGTCCAGTAAATGCCGGCGCTGCTCTTCGGATCGACGGCATAGGCCGCGCCCAGCTCACGGTATTGCGGGTTCATCAGGTTGGCGCAATGACCGGGGCTGGCGAGCCAGCCGGCAACGACTTTCTGCACGGTATCCTGCCCGGCGGCGATGTTCTCACCGACCTGCTGACCGCTGTAGCCGGCCAGTTCGGCGCGGTCGCCGGGGGTGCGGCCGTCGCGGTCCTTGTGGTCGAAATAATTGTTGTTGGCCATCTGACGGCTGTGATCCTGCGCCACACCGCCGAGCACGGCGTTCCATGCCAACGGCGCGGCGGCGGAGAAGGCCTGGCCGCCGCACTGGCGTGGCTGGCTGCGGGCAGCGTTGAGCTGTGTCAGCAACTTCTGGCCTTCGGCTTGCCCATCGCCCAGACGCGCCGACAGCAGTGGTCGCGCCAGCGTGATGCGCCAGTCACGGTCGGCGCGGCTGACGCCGATATCGACGAACTGCGGATCCAGCACCACCTGGCAGAAACTTTCCTGAATCGCCTTCATCGCCGACGCCGCATCCCGAGGACCGTTGAGGGTGATCGCCTGCACATTGACCATCGGGTAGCTGGCGCTGGCCATTGCCTGCTGCAGATCGACGACGCCGCTGGCCGGCAGAATCAGGCGCGGGTCGGCCGACAGCGGCGGCAACTCACTGGACGCCTGCGTGCCGCAACGCTGCGGCTGGCTGCGGTAGCTGTTGATCGACTCGACCAGTTGCGACTCGTCGGTAGCTATGGCCGAGGTGGCCAACGCCAGTCCCGTGGACAACACGGCGAGTCGCAGAACGGATGGCATGAAGCGCATGGAAATCTCCCTTGGGCTGAGTGCGCCCATGATGCGCGAAAGGCCCCGGGTTCGCGCAATGTCTTTTTCTTCACCGAGCGGTTTTTTCTGCGGAACGATGCCGCCGACTCTGCCGTCTACCCTCTGCGAGGGCCCCGGAATCCGGGCGTCTCAGCCACGTAACACTTTGCCCGCAACGGGCGCTGCCGGAAGAATTGATCATGAAATTGCACGGGCTGATCTGTTGTCTTGTGTTGACCCTGCTGAGCGGCGCGGCAATGGCCACCGATCAGACGCCAATCAAGGAAAAGGCCGAAGCGAAAGCCGAGGTACTGGAAGAGAAGGCTGCCGACAAACCCGATGCGCCTCCGGCGCCGAAGTCCGAAGCCATCACCCCCAAAGAAGTGCAAGCCGTCGACCCGGCCGGCACCGCGCCGCTCGACGACCCGATCACCTGCCTGGCGCGCAGCATCTATTGGGAAGCCAAGGGCAAGGACACGGCGGAAATGGAAGCCGTGGCCAACGTGGTGATGAATCGCCTCGGCCATGACGGTTTTCCAGGCACCGTGTGCGAGGTGGTCAAGCAGGGCTCGGAAACCAAGAGTTGCCAGTTTTCCTGGTGGTGCGATGGCAAGTCCGATCAGGTCAAGGAAGACGCCGAATACGCGCTGGCCAAGGAGATCGCCGGCAAGGCGCTGAACCGCCAGCTCACGGATCGCACCCATGGCGCGCTGTACTTTCATGACCACAACGTCGACCCGAGTTGGGCCAAGAAGTACACCAAGACCGCCGAGACCGGGAAATTCCTGTTTTACAAACCCAAGGACGGGGAGGCGCGCTAGGCGCAAACCTCTCGCACACAATTGCGCAACCAGCGATGCGCCGGATCGGCGTCCATGCGTGGATGCCAGAGCATGGACACGCAGATGTCCGGCATGCGCAGCGGCAGGGCGAAGCTGTGCAGGCCCGTCCGCAGTTTGCTGGTGTGACGTTCCGGGACAGTGGCGATCAGATCTGATTCACGGACCAGCGTCAGCGCGGCAGAAAAGCCGCCGAACGAGGTGACGATGTCCCGCGTCAGGCCGAAGGCGAGCAGCGCCTCGTCCACTGGGCCACTGCTGCGCCCGCGGCGTGACACCAGAATGTGCTGGCCCGCAGCGAAACGTTTGGCGCTGACCTTGCCGCTGCTCAACGGATGCCCCTCACGCACCACACCGATCCACTGGTCCCGGAACAGGATGCGACTGTGCAGCGTCGGGTCGGTGCTGTCGTCGACCACGCCGGTTTCCAGATCCACCCGGCCTTCGCGCAACAGCGTGCTGTCCTTGTCGGCCTTTTGCACAAAGCGCAGGCGTACGCCGGGCGCCTCTTCGGCGATGCGGGCGAGCAGGGCGGCGGCAAAGGTTTCGACAAACCCGTCGGTGTTGCGCAGGGTGAAGGTGCGCCGCAACTGGCCAGGATCGAGCACCTCTGCAGGGCGCAGAACCGCTTCGGCTTCCTGCACCAGATAACTGACCCGGTCGCGCAGCTCCAGCGCACGCGGGGTTGGCACCAGTCCGCGACCGGCGCGTACCAGCAGCGGATCCCCGGTGGTTTCCCGCAGACGGGCCAGCGCCCGGCTCATGGCTGACGGGCTCAGGCGCAGGCGCTCGGCGGCGCGGGCCACGCTGCCTTCGCTCAGCAGCACGTCGAGGGTGATCAACAGGTTCAGGTCCGGCGCATTCATGACATGGCGTTCTATGCAGGTATCAAGTGCAAAGCATGCGTCTTGCGCCTTGTATTGTCGAGGCTCAGGCTATGTCCCATGACCTTTGCCCTGTGAGCCCCCCATGCACCGAGAACCCCTGAGCCCTTCAGCCCGCTGGGCGTTGACCAGTCTGGCGCTGTCGATGCTGATGCCATCGCTGGACACCAGCATCGCCAACGCCGGGCTACCTACCCTGGCGGCGGCGTTCGATGCGACGTTTCAACAAGTGCAATGGATCGTGCTGGCCTACCTGCTGGCGATCACCACGTTGATTGTCAGCGTCGGGCGGCTGGGTGACGGCTTCGGTCGGCGGCGTTTGCTGTTGATCGGCATCGGCATCTTTACCGCCGCTTCACTGGCTTGCGCACTGGCGCCGAGCCTGGCCTGGCTGATTGGTGCGCGAGCGGTGCAAGGCTTGGGCGCGGCGATCATGTTCGCGTTGACGGTGGCGCTGGTGGCCGATGCGGTGCCCAAATCCCGGGCCGGCAGTGCAATGGGGTTGCTGGCTACCATGTCGGCCACCGGCACGACCCTTGGGCCGTCGCTCGGTGGGCTGTTGATGGCGCATGTCGGCTGGCAGTCGATTTTTGTGATCAACGTGCCGTTGGGGTTGCTCAACGCATGGCTGGTGTATCGCTATCTGCCGAAGGATCGAACCGCACGCTCGCCTGTTGCGTTTGATTATTTCGGCACCGCGGTGCTGATGCTGACGCTGGCGGCCTATGCACTGGCGATGACGATTGAAGGGTTCACTCAGACGTTGTTGCTGATCAGTCTGTTGGGCGTGGGGTTGTTCATTCTGGTCGAGAAGAAGAGCAAGGCGCCGCTGATTCACCTGTCATTGTTCACCGATACACGAATCAGCAGCAGTCTCGCCCTGACCTTGCTGGTGACCACGGTGATGATGACCACGCTGGTGGTCGGGCCGTTTTACCTGAGCCGAGGCTTGGGGCTCAGCAGCACTCAAGTCGGACTTGTGTTGTCGGTCGGGCCGTTGCTGGCGGCTTTCAGTGGCGTGCCGGCCGGGCGTCTGGTGGATCGTTTCGGGGCGCGGCGAATGGTGCCGGGCGCGTTGCTCGGACTGGCCTGCGGTTGCGGTTTGCTGGCGCTGTTGCCGGTGAGTCTGGGACTGCTTGCCTATGTGTTGCCGATAACGGTGGTTGCATTGAGTTATGCGCTGTTCCAGGCCGCCAACAATACCGGGCTGATGGCGGGTGTCGGGCAGGATCAGCGCGGGGTGGTGTCGGCCATGCTCGGGTTGTCACGCAATCTGGGGTTGATCACCGGGGCGGCGGTCATGGGTGCGGTGTTTGCCCTGGCCACGGACGATCCGACCCGGGCGACGGCTGCGGTCATCGCGAGCGGTTTGCACATGACCTTCGGCGTTGCCACGGCGTTGATGGTCGCGGCGCTTGCGCTCGGAGCCCTCACACACCTGCGTCTCGCGTCTCCCGGGCTGGAAAAAACAGCTCAAAGCAGGTGACACCATCAGCGCTGCTGACGCTGTAGCGGCCCTGATGCAATTGCATGATGGTCGCGACGATCGACAGACCCAGACCGTTGGATTGGGCCGAACGCTCGCGGGACGGGTCGGCGCGATAGAAGCGTTCGAACAGCCGCAACAGGTGTTCGGCAGGAATCGTCGCGCCCTGATTGCGCACCCGCAGATAGCTGCCGTCCGCTTCGGCAATGGCCTCAACCTGCATCGTCGAATCCGCTGCGCCGTACTTGATCGCGTTGGCGCACAGATTGGCCAGGGCCCGACGCAGCAACATCGGTTCGGCCCAGATCACGCCGCTGCCTCGGGCCTCGATGCTGATGCCGACATCCGCCGCCAATCCTTCGAAGTAATCGGCGATGCGCTGCATCTCATCGCAGGCGTCCAGCTCCTGACGCTGGCTCAAGGCACTGGCCGGGTCGGTGCGGGCGAGAAACAGCATGTTGTCGAGCATCCGCGCCAGCCGTTCGAGTTCTTCGACGTTAGAGGCGAGCAGCTGTTGATAGGCGTCGACGCTTCGGTGCTGTTGCAGGGCGACCTGGGTTTCGCCGAGCAGGTTGTTGATCGGCGTGCGCAGTTCGTGGGCCATGTCGGTGGAGACCTGGCTCAGTTGCGCAACACCTCGGTCGAGCCGGTCCAGCATCGCATTGAAGGCTTCGATCATCGGCTGCAATTCCCGAGGCGTGCCGTGGCGGTCGAGGCGTTCGCCGAGGTTGGCGATGCCGATCCCGTGGGCATGCCGGGCAATCCGCCGCAACGGCAACAGGCCGCGATACACCAGCAGGCAGCCCACCAGCGCCAGGACAATTGCTGCCAATGACGCCAGGCCGTACACGCTGAGTCGGTAGTTGGCGAGCATCGCCGTGCGTTCGCTCATCACCTTGCCGATCAGCACTTGCAGATTGCCCTGGTCGCCGGAGTCGATACTGGCTGCCACCGCCGAGAACGGCACGCCGTTGATGCTCGGCAAATGCTGCACGTCGTTGAGGGCCATTACATGGTCGACCGGCACGGCGGGCACACTCGGTAGTGCCAGGTCGCTGGGGTTGACCACGAACAAGGGCGGTTGCCCCGGTGCGCCGATGGTCAACAGCGCTTCGCGGTTGCCCAGCATGTTCTGGAACAACGCCGGTTTGTTCTTGATCAATTCCAGGGTGTTGCTGTCGTTGAGGATGGTGCGCAACTGATCGATGCGGCTGACCAACTGGATGTCGTCGCGGCGGGTCAGTTGTTCTTCCAGCTGGTTGTAAAGCGCCGCGCCCAGGCCTGCCAGCGCAGCAAAGGCGAGCACCGCGAACACCAGCGCCAGACGCAAGGTCAGGGAGTAAGTGCCGGTGACTTTCATGGCTGGGTGTCGAAGCGGTAGCCGATGCCGCGCACGCTGTGGATCAGCTTGAGCGGGAACGGGTCGTCGATCTTCGCCCGCAGGCGGCGTACGGCGACATCGACCACATTGGTGTCGCTGTCGAAGTTCATGTCCCACACCCGCGAGGCGATCAGCGAACGCGACAGCACCTGGCCGGTGTGGGTGGCGAACAGTTGCAGCAAGGCGAATTCCTTGTTGGTCAGGGTGATCCGGCTGCCGGCGCGGGTGACCCGGCGTTTGAGCACGTCGATCTGCAAGTCGGCCACCTGCAATTGCTCTTCTTCGTGGATCGGCCCGCGCCGGGTCAGGGTGCGCAGGCGCGCCACCAGTTCGGCGAAGGAAAACGGTTTGATCAGGTAGTCGTCGGCGCCCAGTTCCAGGCCTTTGACCCGATCCGCGATGTCGTCGCGGGCGGTGAGGAACAGCACCGGCGTGTCGGCTTCCTTGCGCAGCCGGCGCAGGACTTCCCAGCCATCCATTTTGGGCATCATCACATCCAGCACGATCACGTCGAAGTCGTGTTCCAGCGCCAGGTGCAGACCGTCGGCGCCGTCACGGGCCAGGCTTACGTTGTAACCCAGTTCCTGCAAGCCGTTGAGCAGGTAATTGCCAGCCTTGGGTTCGTCTTCGACGACAAGGATATTCATGGGCACTGCGCCTCACTGGTCAGTTGGTGCAACCGCTGCCTTGCACTTGATAGTCCAGCACATGTTCGCGGCCCTGGTGGTCGAGGTAGTTGAGTCGTGCGGGAATGACGCCGCAGGCTTGGGAAATATCGGTGCTGGAGAGGACTTTGTCGACATCCAGGTGCACGTAGAAGCCGTTGGTGTCGTGAATGACCGTGTTGTCCGGCATTTCGGCGGCGAACACAGTGCCAGTGGCGAGGAGGGCGGTGAAGGCAAGGATCAGGGTTTTCATGATGAGTCACTCGTGTCGGTGAAGTGGATCGGCAGTGGTGCCGGAACAACTTCAGGCTACCGAGCGATCCGCTCGGCAAACCGACAACTCAATGACAAAGCTGTAATGAAACCCTGAAAACACAAATCCCCTGTGAGAACAGGGGATGTTTTTTACAGCGAATATTTTCAGCTGCCGTGGGTGCTGAGAATGCTGGCGATCTGTTGCGGCTGGCAGTTGAGATACGGCGAGGACTTCAGCCAGTGCTGGTCCGGGTACCAGGAAAACATGTACTGGCCGTCCTTCAGACTGTCGATCACGCGTCTGGCAACTTGCGGCCGTACGGCCGGGCAACCCTGGCTGCGGCCCAGCCGGCCTGTACGTTTGCTCCAGAACAGATTCACGTAGTCGGCGGCGTGGATCACAATGGCGCGGTCACGGGCCATGTCGTTGACGCCCGGTTCCAGACCGTCCATGCGCAACGAATAACCGTGGGTGCCTTCGTAACTTTCCTGGGTGCGGAACAGTCCAAGGCTGGATTGGAAACTGCCTTCGCGGTTGGAGAACCGGGTGGCGAAGTTATCACCGGACATCGATCCGTGGGCGACCAGGTCGCGCAGGATCAGTTTTTTCTTGGTCAGGTCGAAGATCCACAGGCGTCGCTCGGTGGACGGTTGCGAATAATCGATGATCGCCAGGTGACGGGACTGCTTCGCGCCGTTGTTGATTGCGCATTGCATGGCGTTCAAGGCACCTTTCAGCGCCTGGGGATTGAGTTCCGGAGCGGCGTGGGCGAGGCTGTTGTAGAGAACCGGCTGCGAGGTGCCGGCGGCAAAAACCTGACTGGTCACCAGCCCGATGGCAGTGGCAGTCAGCAGAAGTCGGCGCAAAAACGTCAACATTTAAAGTGAGTCCTCACTGGTTACATGTTTGGCACTTTGGCTCCTGACGTCCAGTCGTCCCCGGCAGGCCCGCGAATCGGACCTGACTGTATCACCGCACCTGATGTAAGGTTGACCGTCAATCAAGACGGCCATGGATTGGAGTAAAGCAGTTGTTCAAAAAGTACGCATGCTACTTGAGCATTTGTTTGCTCGCTGCGCCGTTTGTCGTTTGTGCCGATGAGCCTCTGCCGGCCCTCCCGACGCTGCCGGCAGAAATGCCTGTCGAGCCGCAAAGCCCGCTGCAGGCCGCGTTGATCAGCCTGCCTCAGGCCTGTCCGGCGATTGCCGCCCGTCTCGGCGGCCCGGCGCTCGAACAGTTGCAGGCGTTCTATCAGCAGCAGGACTGGCTGCCGGTGTGGGCGGCGGCCGGGCAATTGCCGCAATTGCACGCGCAATTGCAGCTGCTGGCCGACGATGGCCTCAATCCGAAACGCTATCCGGTCGCAGAAACAGTTCCGCAGGACGGCGATCTGTGCGCCGACATCGACATCAGTCGCAACTACCTGCAAGCCTTGCAGGACCTGCATTACGGTCGTCTGCTGCAATCGCACTTCGAACCGCTGTGGCACGCCGACGAAACGCCACGTGACCGTCAGGCCGAACTGCTCGCCATCGCCGTGCCGGGCATGCATGACATGGCGGCGGCCTTCGATCTGGCGCGGCCGAACCTGGCGCAATATCAGAACCTGCGTCACCTCTATGCCGCACAACGCCTGCAAGCCTTGCCGCACTGGCAATCAGTGGGCAACGGGCCGCTGCTGCGTCCGGACATGGAAGACAAACGCGTACCGGAACTGGCCAAGCGGCTGTACAGCGAAGGTTATCTGAGCAGCGTGGTCGGCACGCCGGACAACGCCTATCACGGTGTCTTGGTGGAAGCCGTGAAAAGCTTCCAGGCCAACCATTCGTTGCAGGCCGACGGTGTGGTCGGACCGGGGACGATTGCCGAGATGAACATCAGCCCGCTGACGCGCCGCGAACAGCTGCGGGTCAACCTTGAACGGTTCCGCTGGCTGGCCCAGGACATGGAGCCCGACGGTTTGCTGGTCAACGTCGCCGCTGCCGAACTGACCCTGTACCAGGGCGGCGAGCCGGTGTGGCAGACCCGCACCCAGGTCGGTCGCGCCGAGCGCCAGACGCCGCTGCTCAAATCCCGGGTTACGCGCCTGACGCTGAACCCGACCTGGACCGTGCCGCCGACCATCTGGAAAGAAGACAAGCTGCCGGCAATCCGCAAGGATCAGACCTTCCTCAGTCGTCAGAACCTGCAAGTGCTCGACGCCAATGGCCAGCCACTGGCCGCCGCCGACATCGACTGGGACAACCCCGGCAACATCCTTCTGCGTCAGGATGCCGGGCCGCGCAATCCGCTGGGGCAGATGGTCATCCGCTTCCCCAACCCGTTCTCGGTGTACCTGCACGACACGCCGAGCAAGGCGCTGTTCGACAAGGGTCCACGGGCGTTCAGTTCCGGTTGTGTGCGGGTCGAGCATCCGATGAAACTGCGCGACTTCCTGCTCAGCCCGGCGGAAAGGGCCCGTACCGACACCTTGCTCGCCACCGGCGCTACCCATGAATTCCGCCTGAGCAACCCGGTGCCGATCCTGATGACTTACTGGACGGCACAGGTCGACGGGAAGGGCCGCGTGCTCTACGCGCCGGACATCTACAGCCGCGACAGCGCGTTGCTGGCGGGCCTTGACCGGGCGCATTGATCCTCAGCGGCTGGCGCGTTTCCAGAAAAAACGCGCCAGCCACGCATCCACACTCAATTTGCCGGCCCCGGCAAACACCAGCGGCACCAGCGCAGCCAGGTAAATCGCCGGCAGCTTGAAGTTGCCGAAGCCCTTGTTGGTGATCGCGTAGCCCTGCGCCAATTCGCTCAATGACGACCAGTCTGCCGGCCAGTGCACGGCGGCGGTGGCGACGACCGTCACGACGATCAGCGAAATGGCCGAGATCCGCGTGCCGAGTCCGATCAGAATCGCCAGCGCGCAGATCAGCTCGGCCCACATCGACAGCTCCCAGTTCAGCGTCGCCGGCAAGTGATCGAAGGGAAACGGGAAACGGTCCTGAATGTCTTCGAACCAGTTCTGGCCGTTGAATTTCTCCAGGCCCGATTCGAAAAACTCCCAGGCGATGAACAGGCGCAGGGTCAGCGGCGCCAGCCATTGGCCTGCGCGGTCGAGGTTCAGGTGCAGGCCTTTGACGGCCGTCGAGAGAGCAGTGGTCATGGGATGGCTCCGTTCAATCAAGGGAAAACGGGACACCGGCGTGCCCCGTGAAGAGGGTTATTCGCCGGCACCGCACTTGCCTTCGCCGCATTTGCCTTCCGAGGTTTTTTCCGGGGTGTCGGCCTGAGCCTGGGTCTGGCTGTAGCCGTGATCCAGTTGCTTGACGCTGAACGCCTCGGAGGCCGAAGCAGCGTTGGACAGGGCCAGGCCACCGGCAAGCAGCAGGCCGAGCGTCAGGGAGGTTTTCGAGAGTTTGGTCATGGTGAATCTCCGATACGAAATGTGAGTTCAAAGGCTTGATCGGTGTTGCCGATCGACAGGTTCATTTGAACGTCGGGCTGTATCGGTGATGTGTCGCGAACGGGGGGATTTGTGCTCGTGGTGTGTCCGTCGCCGCGTCGTATACAGTGCGATACACAAACGCGGTGTGATTCGGCTGGCGGGCGCAGCGTCTAGCCACGGTGTCCCCGCAATCCCATGGGGCGAGACTTCGAGACCCGGCATGCAAGCGCTGTTGAACGAGATCCTTGACGCTGTCCGGCCCCTGATCGGGCAGGGCAAGGTGGCTGACTACATTCCCGCCCTCGGCACCGTGCCGCCCGATCAACTGGGCATCGCGGTGTACGGCAACGACGGCGAGATGTATTGCGCCGGCGATGCCGAGACACTGTTCTCGGTACAGAGTATTTCCAAGGTGTTCAGCCTGGTGCAGGCCATCGAACACTCCGGCGAGGCGATCTGGGAACGACTGGGCCACGAGCCGTCCGGCCAGCCGTTCAACTCGCTGGTGCAGCTGGAATTCGAACGCGGCCGTCCGCGCAATCCGTTCATCAACGCCGGGGCGCTGGTGATCTGCGATATCAACCAGTCACGTTTTGCTGCACCGGCCTTGTCGATGCGCGATTTCGTGCGTCGGTTGTCGGGCAATCCGCAGGTGATGGTCGACGGCAAAGTGGCCGAGTCTGAATACCAGCACCGCGCACGCAACGCGGCGATGGCCTACCTGATGCAATCCTTCGGCAACTTCCACAACGACGTCGAAGCGGTGCTGCGCAGCTACTTCAGCCACTGCGCGTTGCGCATGAGTTGCATCGACCTGGCCCGGGCGTTCTGCTTCCTGGCCAACGACGGCTATTGCAAGCACAGCGGCGAACAGATCCTCACCCGCCGCCAGACCCAGCAAGTCAACTCGATCATGGCCACCAGCGGCCTGTACGACGAGGCCGGCAACTTCGCCTACCGTGTCGGTTTGCCGGGCAAGAGCGGTGTCGGTGGCGGCATCGTTGCCGTAGTGCCGGGGCAATTCACGGTGTGCGTGTGGTCGCCTGAACTCAACGCAGCGGGCAACTCGCTGGCGGGCATGGCGGCGCTGGAAATGCTCAGTTCGCGGATCGGCTGGTCGGTGTTCTGAGCCTGTGTTGCTTTGAGGGTGGGCAAGCTATACATTTTCCGGCCGCCCTCAATATGGTGAATCCGCTCCATGTCTCTCGCGCTCGAACGTCTCGTCGCTGGCACGCCCATCCCTTTCGCCGGTAACCGCGTCACCGTGGTCAGCCCCGAACTGGCCGAGCGTTTCCGACCCGGCGACCACCTGTTGGTGGAGCAGGTGAGTGGCGAGTTGTTGCTGATTCCCGTGGTGGACCAGCAGGCGGCTTCGGTGGCGATCGAGCGTGCAGCGGCGGCGTTTACTGCGTTGTCTGCGGTGTCGGATGAGGCCATCAGCCGTTTCTTCGATCTGTTTGCCCAACGCCTGGAAAACCCGGACGCCTGGGCGCTGATCGAAACCGCCAACCTCGCTGACATCGAACGGGCCAAGGCGCGCGGTCGTTCGACCACCCGTTTGTTCGCCGACGAGCGCATGCGCCGCGACATGATCGCCGGCCTGCGCGCCTGGCGTGATGCGCCGGCCACGCGCGGCAAGGTTATCAGCAGCGTCGAACACGACGGCTGGAAGGTCGAGCAAGTGGTGTCGCCGCTGGGCATCGTCGCGTTTGTGTTCGAAGGCCGGCCGAATGTTTTCGCCGACGCCGCTGGCGTACTGCGCACCGGCAACACCGCCGTGCTGCGCATTGGCAGCGATGCATTGGGCACCGCGCAAGCCATCGTCACTCACGCCCTGAACCCGGCGCTGGCCGATGCCGGTCTGCCGGCGGGTGCGGTGTCGCTGGTCGAGAGCGTCAACCACGCCGCCGGTTGGGCGATGTTCGCCGACCGGCGTCTGTCGCTGGCGGTGGCCCGTGGTTCGGGCCGTGCGGTCAGCCAGTTGGGCAGCATCGCCCAGCAGGCCGGCACCGCCGTCAGCCTGCACGGCACCGGTGGCGCGTGGCTGATCGCCGATCGCGATGCCGACGCCAAACGCTTCGCCGCTGTGGTGCGCAACTCGCTGGATCGCAAGGTCTGCAACACCCTCAACGTCTGCCTGATCCAGCGCGAGCGTGCCGCTGAACTGGTGCCGTTGTTCCTCGACGCGTTGCAGCAGGCCGGCACCGCGCGCGGTCAGGGCTGCAAATTGCACATCGTCGAAGGCAGCGAAAGCTACCTGCCGAGCGACTGGCAGAACGCGACGGTCGAGGTCTATCGCGCCGAGGGTTACCAGACCGAAGCCCTGGCCGAGCCATTGCCGGAAGCGCAACTGGGCCGCGAGTGGGAATGGGAAGAAACCCCGGAAACCAGCCTGATGATCGTCGACGATCTGGATCAGGCCATCGCACTGTTCAACCGCTACAGCCCGCAGTTCACAGTGTCGCTGATCAGCGAAGACGCGGCGGTTCAGGAGCGTTTCTACAGCGCGGTCAACGCGCCGTTCGTGGGCAACGGGATTACCCGTTGGGTCGACGGCCAGTACGCGCTGAACAAGCCGGAACTGGGACTTTCGAACTGGGAGAGCGGACGGTTGTTCGCCCGCAGCGCAATTCTTTCCGGAGACGGTGTCTTCACCGTGCGCAGCCGCATGACCCAGGTCGATCTGGGCGTAAAACGCTGAAACCAAAACGCCGCGCCTGTCGCAATGACAGGCGCGGCGTTGTTGTTTCACTTGGCGGTGGCGGCGGATTCGATCAGGCTGGCCACGGTTTTCGGATTCGACACCATCACCATATGGGACGCGCCTTTGACCACCACGGTCTGTCTGGCGTGCGCCCGTTCGGCCATGAACGCCATCGCTTGCGGCGGGATGTTCTTGTCCTTGTCGCCGTACACGAACCACGACGGAATCATTTTCCAGGCGGGCTCGCTGGCTGCCTCGTTCAGCGCGGCCTCGGTGACCGGGCGCTGGGTAGCGGCCATCAGTTTTGCGTCAGCGTTCGGAACATCGGCGGCGAACTGGTCGTGGAACTTGTCCTGCTGGATGTACAGATCCTTGCCGCCATCCTTCAGGGTAACGGGCGGCGCGAGAGTCGGGCCGAGGGTGCTTCCGGGGAATTTGCCGGCCAGTCCGGCCACGGTTTCACCGGCTTCGGGCGCCAGTGCCGCGACATACACCAGCGCCTTGACGTTGGCGTTGCCGTACGCGGCTTCACTGATCACCGGCCCGCCGTAGGAGTGGCCGACCAGCACCACAGGCGACTTGATTCCGGCCAGCACATCGGCGACTGATTGCGCATCGCCCTTGAGCGTACGCAGCGGGTTGGCCGCCGCGATCACCGGATAACCGTCCTTTTCCAGAATCTTCACCACACCGTTCCAGCTGCTGGAGTCGGCGAAGGCACCGTGCACCAGCACCACGGTGGGTTTCTCGGCGGCCATCGCCGAGGTGGCGCCGGCCATGGCGGCGGCGAGGGCCAGTCCTGCAAACAGCTTGTTCATCGAATGTTCCTTGTGTCGGGAGGAGGGATGCAGCGTCAGGGCATATTCAAGGCGTCCGCTGTATCGCTGATGTGTCCGCCTTCCGGTGCGGGTGCATGGAACTGTGTCTGGCAGGGCGCTGGCTACACGCTGATACAAAGCAAACGCCCCGGCAGGTGCGGGGCGTTCGGTTCAGGCGGCATCGACCGTTTGGCCATACACCGCGCACGTCGATGGTTGCTCAGCCAGCGAGACGAAGGTGCGGCGGTCGGCGCTCAAGGCATCGATGGAGCCGGTCTCGATGTCATAGACCCAGCCGTGCAGGTTCAGCAGGCCTTTCTCCTGGGCCAGACGCACGCTCGGGTGGGTCTGAATGTTCGCCAGTTGGGCGATCACGTTCTCGCGCACCATCGAACTCAGCTTGGCCGCGTCATTGGCGTGTGGCCGCGATTCGTTGACCACCTTCGCCGACTCGGCATGTTGCAGCCAGCCGCTGACAGCGGGCAGGTGATCCATGCATTTGCACTGGGCGATGGCGGTCATGGCGCCGCAATCGGAGTGGCCGCAGATCACGATGTCGGTCACGCCAAGCACGGCCACCGCGTATTCCACCGTCGCCGAAACCCCACCCGGATGCGGGCTGTAGGACGGCACGATATTGCCGGCGTTGCGGATCACGAACAGTTCGCCGGGTTCTTGTTGGGTCAGCAGTTCCGGAATTACACGGCTGTCGGAGCAAGTGATGAACAAGGTGCCCGGGGTTTGGGTAGTCGCCAGGTATTTGAACAGTTCAGTGCGTTGCGGAAAGGCTTCGCTCTGGAACTTCAGGAATCCTTCGATCAGGTTTTTCATGGTGTGTCCTCTCAGTTGGAGCAGCCAGTGCCGAACTCGCTGTATTGAAGAATGTGTTTTGCGCCGTGACTGTCGAGGTAGGTCATCTCGACCGGCACTACGCCGCAGACGTCGGCGACCGGGGTGATGCTCACGACCTGCGCAATGTCCAGTTGCATGCCGTAGCGGTAGGCGACAGCTTCTTCACTGGCCTGGGCTTGAGCGCAAAGGCCGGCGAGCAGGGCCAGGGACAACAGAATTTTTTGCATGGGGCAGCCTCCAGACGGATGTGGTGACGACTTGGCAATTCAGGTTTGGGCGGGCCCGCACGCGGGGTGCGGGCTCGGGATGGATCAGAACGGACGCAGCGGGAGGAACTTGCCGTCGAGGGTGACCACGGCGCGGGAGCCGCCTTCAGGGTCTTCGACTTTCTTGATGTCGAGCTTGAAGTTGATCGCGCTGATGATGCCGTCGCCGAATTGTTCGTGAACCAGTGCCTTCAGGGTGGTGCCGTAGATCTGGATCATTTCGTGGAAGCGGTAGATGGTCGGGTCGGTCGGCACACCATCGAGGCTGCCGCGCAGCGGGATGATTTGCAGGGCGGCGACGTCTTCGGCGCTCAGTTGCAGTTTGTCGCCCACGACTTCAGCGGCGGCTTTTGGCAGCGGGTGCTGGCCGAGGAGGGCGGCGGTGACGTAGGCCAGGCTCAGGCCGGTGCCGTCGGCCAGCTCCTGCCACGACAGGTTTTTCTGTGCCTTGGCATCCAGAGCGCGAGTGGTCAGGGCGATGCGGCTGTCGTTGTAGGCTTGAGATTGCATGGTGTTTCTCCTTTCGGGGTTGGCTTGCTGTGTGGGGTTCATCTTCTGCCGATTGATCCATAGCGTCCAAGACCGATATACAATGCAAGGCATAAGCACTGCCTATAGATGGAGAGCCCCATGCTGCTGCGACATTTGCGTTACCTGCTGGCCGTGGCCGATCACGGCGGTTTCACCCGGGCGGCCGAGGCGCTGCACGTGTCGCAGCCGACCCTGTCGCAACAGATCCGCCAGTTGGAGGAAAGCCTCGGTGTAGATCTGTTCGACCGCACCTCGCGTTCGGTCAAACCCACTGACGCCGGCCAGGCCTACATCGAATGCGCACGACGGGTGCTGGTGGAGCTGGAGGCGGGCAAGCGCGCGTTGCATGACGTGAAGGATCTGTCCCGAGGCTCACTGCGTCTGGCCATGACCCCGACCTTCATGGCGTATCTGGTGGGGCCATTGGTGCGCGATTTCGTGGCGCGGTATCCGGGGATTCACCTGGAGATTTTCGAGTTGTCGATGGATGACATCGAGGCCGGGCTGGCGGATGACTCGCTGGATATCGCGATTGCTTTCACACCGGTGCGTAACCCGGACATTGAATGCATTCCGGCGTTTGTCGAGACGCTGGGCGTGATGGTCGGGCGTGAACATCCGTTGTATGACAGTGCTGCAGTGCTGACGCCGGATGACATTGCGCAGCTGGATTTCGCTCTGTTGGCGCCGGACTTCATCACGCGGCTGTCGATTGACGAGTATTTCCGTCAGCACGGCATCACGCCCAAGGTGCAGATCGAAGTGAACTCGGTAAGTACATTGCTGGAAGTGATCCGGCATGCGCCGATTGCGACCATGCTGCCGGAGGCGATTGCGACGGAGGATCGGGCGTTGCGCCGGTTGCGGGTCGAGAGTGAGGCGCCGCAGCGGGGGGCGGCGTTGTTGCGGCGCAAGAACAATTATCACAGTGCGGCGGCGGTGGCGTTCATGGAGATGGTGTTGGAAAACCGTTCATGAACATTGCGGGTGATCAATAAAAAAGGGCCTGCTCCTTATCGGAAGCAGGCCCTTTTGTTTATTGAAGTTAGAACTCAGTAGAACCGATCAATCACCCGAACTTCGTTCTTGTTCTGCATCGAGTCCCACGCCTGTTTCAGCGTTTGCAGAACATTACCGATGAAGTCCTTGTCGGCCGCGGCTTTCTTGCCGACATAGCCGTGGCCGCGGCGGTACATCTTCAGGCGGGCCAGCAGGTTCTGGTTGTTCCGGTCGAACTCGTCTTCACCAGCATGGGGCGACAGGCAGTCGATATGCACCTGACCCGACTTGCTGATCCACAGAATATGGCTGTCGTGGCTGTCTTTTTGCGCAGCGAACATACGAGCCAGTTCTTCGATAGTTGGTTGATTGTTCAGATTCATGATTTTGCCCCTTGACCAGTCTGGTGATCTTTCAAAGTTGATTCGCTAATACAGGTAGCCCATCGGTTAGTTGATCCCTGGCACCGAAACCAGGACGTCAGCGGTCGCCCGTATGAAGTACGGGGTCATGCATCTGTTGCATGTAGTCGTGTTGAATAACTGCTACGCAATAGCGTCACAACGAGGAGAAGCAGCGAAAACCGGGAGGCTCCTTGACGACGTTTTCAGGGTCGACCACAAGCGTCTTGAGAATTTTCGCCAGCGCTTCTCGTCCTTGTACTGGATGTTCAGGCCAGGTCAGCTTCTTCAATCTGCCTTGTGGGCAGCGTGTATCCGGAAAAAACAGCTCGGCGGTCAGACGAGCTTGCTCAAGCGTGTTGCCAGTGCTCCCGATCGGGGAGACGTCTGCATCATGCAAAAGCAAAACGACGCCGTCAACGGTTTTGTAGTGATTATTTTTGGTCACTACATATTGTCGGACAAAGTCATTCTGGAATGAGAAAAGAGCCGTTCAGGCAGCGTGGGAGGGGCTGCGCAGGCAGTAGAACGTGCAGGGATAACCGTCTACGGTTTTCTGCTGGCGAGTGAAGT
Source organism: Pseudomonas sp. FW215-R2 (assembly GCF_058789255.1). Taxonomy (NCBI): domain Bacteria; kingdom Pseudomonadati; phylum Pseudomonadota; class Gammaproteobacteria; order Pseudomonadales; family Pseudomonadaceae; genus Pseudomonas; species Pseudomonas sp. FW215-R2. The sequence goes on along the minus strand of NZ_JBYTBO010000010.1, from coordinate 118,227 downwards.
CGCCCTCGCTCACCTCGGGGATAACCCTGGCCCAGAACCGCTGCGCAGGCAGGTTGGCGTCGACATGGAAAATCTGCCATTGACCGGGCAAGTGGCTCAAGAGGGCAGAGGCGACAAACTGCGCGACGCCTTGGCCACGCCAGCGCCGGCTGACGAAGAAATAGCCGATGTTGTAGTCGGCGCCTTCGATGAGAAGGTGGTCGTCGACGGTCACGAACCCCGCCAGTTCGCCGTCGACGTGAATCAGGAACGGACGGGTTGCCGGTTGGCGCCAGTAATCGTCCTTCAACTGGATCGGGAAGAAACCATGCCCACCCAGCTTCAGCGGCAGCCATTCGCTGAAGTCGTAGGTGTAGAACTGCATCAGGTTTTCGAGGGTGTCCAGTTCGTCGCGCCGGGCGACGCGCAGTTCGATGACAGACATGTCGCTGGCTCCTGACCATCACTGCAGAAACAGTAGCGCGCAGCGGGCTATTTGGCTGCCGGTTTCGTCGTACGTTTGCTGGTGCCGGTGGTTTTGCGCCGAGTGGTCTTGCGCTTGTTCTTCCACGGTGCAGCGGCTTTGCCGGCAGGGGGCGGGCCGCTGATGGTCAGGCTCAGGCCGGCACAACGGGTCACTTGCTTGCTCATCCACGCGGCCTGTTTGGTGACGAACTCTTCCAGACTCATCTCGCCGCTCTGCACCATGTCCAGCGCCTGTTCCCAGATCGCCGTGGTGCCGGGGTCGGCAATCGCTCGCGGCACCGCGTCGATCAGGCTGAACGCGGCGGGCGTGGCCGCGAGAGCCTTGCCGTTTTTCACCAGATAACCGCGATCCAGCAGGCCCTGGATGATCGAAGCGCGGGTGGCTTCTGTGCCGATGCCGGTGGTGTCCTTGAGTTTCTGCTTGAGCAGCGGGTCTTCCACCAGTTTGGCGACGTTCTTCATCGCCTTGATCAGATCGCCTTCGGTGTAGGGCTTGGGCGGCTGCGTCCACAGGTCCTTGAGCTTCACATCCGCCACGGCGCATTCGTCGCCCTGGCTCAGCGTCGGCAGGGTTTGTGGCGCAGGGGCTTCTCGGCCCTTTGCCGGCGCCAGTGCCTCCGGCAACGCGCGTTTCCAGCCCGGCTCGATGATCTGCTTGCCGACGGCGCGCAGGGCTTCACCAGCGCAATCGAAATCGGCCTGAGTGCGGTCGTATTCATGATTGGGCAGGAACTGCGCCAGATACCGCGCACGAATCAACGTGTAGACCGCCCGGTGCTTGCCGGTCAGGCGTTCGAGATTCTTCGCGGCGGCGGTGGGAATGATGCCGTGGTGGGCGCTGACCTTGGCGTCGTTCCAGGCGCGGGAGCGGCGCTGTGGCTCCAGATGTTCGCGCAAGGCGTCGAGGCTCGGGTCGGCTTGGCGCAGCGCCGTGAGAATCCCCGGCGCCTCGCTGTGCTGGCTCACGGGCAGGTAGCCGCAATCGCTGCGCGGGTAGGTGATGACTTTGTAGGTTTCGTAGAGGGCCTGGGCGATGTCGAGGGTTTCCTGGGCGCCGAGGCCGAGCTTCTTCGAGCAGACTTCCTGCAACGTGCCGAGATCGAAGGGCAGGGGCGCCACTTCGCGCATGCGCTCGGTGCGCAGTTTGATCACCCGGGCGCTGGCGGCGCTGCTGATTGCCGCAGCCGCTTGCTGGGCGAGAGCCTGATTGAGGCAGCGGTCCTGATCGTCACAGGCATCGTTCGGCGCACGCCATTGCGCAGTGAACGCCGTGCCGTTGTGCAGCAGTTGCACGTCGATGGCCCAATACGCCACCGGCACGAAGTCAGCGATGCTGCGGTCGCGATCCACCACCAGCCGCAGGGTCGGCGTCTGCACCCGGCCCACCGGCAATACGCCTTGATAGCCCGATTGCCGGCCAAGCAGGGTGAACAGGCGACTCATGTTCATCCCGATCAGCCAGTCTGCTCGTGAACGCCCCAATGCCGAGTGATAGAGGCTGAAGGTTTCTGCGCCCGGCTTCAGAGCCGCCAAAGCCTTGCGGATCGATGCTTCGTCCAGTGCCGACAGCCACAAGCGGCGGATCGGCCCGCGATAGCGGCAATGTTCCACCAGTTCCCGGGCGATCATCTCGCCTTCGCGGTCGGCGTCGGTGGCGATGATCAGTTCGCTGGCCTCGCCGAGCAGGCGTTTGACTGCCTTGTACTGGCCGGCAGTGCGCGGCTTGACGGTCATTTTCCATTTGTCCGGGATGATCGGCAGGTCCGCCAGCACCCAGCGCTTGTAGCGTGCGTCGTAGGCGTCCGGCGGGGCGGTTTCCAGCAAGTGGCCGATGCACCAGGTCACCGTGACGTCCGTTCCCAGCCAGCAGCCGTCGCCTCGGCGCCTGGCGCCCAGCACGGCCGCAATATCCTTGGCCTGGGAAGGTTTTTCACAGAGGTACAGCCGCATAACCACCGTCGTCGATCATTGCCCGAAGAGGCGCACAGAATGGCCTGACTCGGGCGAAGGGGCAACTTTTATCTGTATGGATATACAGATAAAAGGATTGCCGGTCATGACAGCTGTCGCCGGGGCAATCGGGGACGCTATCGAGAAATTGATTAGCGCCCCCCTTGGCGGCTGTGGCAGGTTCAATCTGCCTCAACAGGGCGAGTGACAGGACGATCTCGCCAGAAGATCGCCGTTTTTCTGTCTGACACTGACCATTTAGAAACAAGGACGTACACCATGTCTCAACCTTCCTCTCAGGCCACCAGCGCCTTCACCGCGGTCGACACTTTCAGCCACCTGTATGACCGTGGCACCGGGACCGTCAACGGCAAGCCGTCGTTCACCGCCGACCAGGCCGCCGACGAAATCCTGCGCAAGGGCATGTCGTGGCAAGACAAGAACGCTGACGGCAAGATTGATCTGACCTACACGTTCCTGACCGACAAACCGTCGAACTACAACCCGAAACTTGGCAACTTCAGCGAGTTCAGCGATCAGCAGAAAGACCAGGCCATCCTGTCGATGCAATCGTGGTCGGACGTGGCCAAAGTCACCTTCACCGAGGGCAAGGGTGGCGACGGTCACATGACCTTCGGCAACTACGACGTCAGCACCGGCGGCGCGGCGTTTGCCTACCTGCCGCAGGGCAGCAGCTACGACGGTCAGTCGTGGTATCTGATCAACGATAAGTACCAGGTCAACAAGACCCCGGACACCAACAACTACGGGCGTCAGACCCTGACCCACGAAATCGGCCACACCCTCGGCCTGTCGCACCCGGGCGCCTACAACGCCGGCAATGGCAACCCGACCTACGGCGACGCCAAGTACGCCGAAGACACCCGTGGCTACAGCCTGATGAGCTACTGGAGCGAAGCCAACACCGACCAGAACTTCAGCAAGGACGGCAGCGGCGCCTACGCCTCCGCACCGTTGCTGGACGACATCGTCGCCGTGCAGAAACTCTACGGTGCCAACCTGGAAACCCGTGCCGACGACACCGTGTACGGCTTCAACTCCAACGCCGACCGCGACTACTACAGCGCTACTTCGGACACCTCCAAAGTGGTGTTCTCGGTGTGGGACGGCGGCGGCAATGACACCCTGGACTTCTCCGGCTTCAGCCAGAACCAGAAGATCAACCTCAACGAAGGTTCGTTCTCCGACGTCGGCGGCCTGGTGGGCAACGTCTCCATCGCGTATGGCGTGACCGTTGAAAACGCAGTGGGCGGCTCGGGCAATGACCTGTTGATCGGCAACGCAGCGGCCAACGACCTGATTGGCGGTGCCGGCAACGACATCATCTACGGCGGTGGCGGTGGTGATTCGCTGTGGGGCGGTGAAGGCGCAGACACCTTCGTGTTCGGCGCTGCCAGCGATTCGACCATGACCGCACCGGACTGGATCATGGATTTCACCAGTGGCCTGGACAAGATCGACCTGTCGGGCATCGCTGGCTTCGCCTCGGGCGCGGCCACGCTGAACTTCGTCAGCGGCTTCACCGGGCACGCGGGCGACGCGATCCTCACTTACTTCGAACAGACCAACCAGACCAGCCTGATGATCGACCTGACGGGCCAGGGCTCGGTGGACTTCGCAGTGGGTGTAGTGGGCCAGGCCGTGGCGACCGATATCGTCGCCTGATCTGAAACCGGAAAACCGCAGCCTTCGCCGGCTGCGGTTTTTTTATGGGCGGAAAACCGTTCGGCTGCGAACCCGACGAGATCCGGCCGCATGGGTTATACCTGAAGCGCTCCCTTCGCTGCTGTCAGGAGAAACCGATGAAAACCTCCGGTCCCAGTCCCGTCATCACCATCGCCGAGCAGCCAGGCTGCCTGCTGGTGAAGTTCCATGGCATACAAGTCGCCGCCTCCGCCCGAGCATTGGTGCTGCTCGAGGCCAATTATCCGCCGGTCTACTACATCCCCCGCGAAGACATCGACGAAAAATACTTCGCTCGCACCGACCACACGAGTTATTGCCCGTACAAGGGCGACGCCAATTATTTCAGTCTGCAAGTGCCCGGGCATGAGGGGGCGAACGCGGTGTGGACGTACGAACATCCGAAGATTTCGGTCAGCCAGATCAAGGATTACGTTGCGTTCTATCCCGATCAGGTGAAGTTTGAATTGCTGGAGGCGGAGGTCTGAAATTCAGTGCGGTGGCGAGGGTGTGAACCCCTCGCCACCCTGATCAAGGATCAGTTCTTGTCGAGGTCGATATTCTTCGTCTCACGCAGACAAATCATTCCCACCACCAGGCTCACCCCGGTAATCAGCACCGGGTACCACAGCCCGTAGAAAATATCCCCGGTGTACACCACCAGCGCAAACGACACGGTCGGCAGGAAACCCCCGAACCAGCCGTTGCCGATGTGGTACGGCAAGGACATTGAGGTGTAGCGGATGCGGGTCGGGAACAGTTCGACCATCAGCGCCGCGAGCGGGCCGTAGCACATGGCGGAGATGATGATCAGGGCGACGATCAGGGCCACGATCATCGGCTTGTTGATCTGCTGCAGGTCAGCCTGTTGCGGGTAGCCGGCGAGGGTGATCGCGCCGCGCAGGGACGCTTCGTCGAAGCCATCGAGTTTGACATCGCCGACGCTCACTTGCACCGCGCTGCCCGCCGGGGCGGCGACGCTGGAGTAGGGCAGGCCTTGCTTGACCAGGAAGGTCTTGACCTTGTCGCACGGGCTGTCGAATTTGGCCTTGCCCACCGGGTCGAACTGGAAGGTGCAGGTGGCCGGATCCGCCACAACGGTGATCGGCGCCTGTTGGCTGGCATGGTCGATGGCCGGGTTGGCGTAGTGGGCCAGGGATTTGAAGATCGGGAAGTACAGCGCCGTCGCCAGCAGCAGGCCGAGCATCAGCACCGGTTTGCGTCCGACCTTGTCCGACAGCCAGCCGAAAATGATGAAGAACGGCGCGCCGATCACCACGCTGATGATCAGCAGACTGTTGGCCACTGCCGGGTCCATTTTCAGGAACTGGGTGAGGAAGAACAGCACGTAGAACTGTGCGGCGTAGAAGGTCACCGCTTGCCCGGCGTTGATGCTGAACAGGGCGATCAGCACGACTTTGAGGTTTTCCCATTTACCGAAGGATTCGCGGATCGGCGCCTTGCTGGCCTTGCCTTCCTCTTTCATCTTCAGATAGGCCGGCGACTCGTGCAGGCTCAGGCGAATCCAGGTGGAAATCCCCAGCAGTACGATCGACAGCAGGAACGGAATACGCCAGCCCCAGACTTCGAACTGATCACCGGTGAAGTAGCGGCACCCGAGCACCACCAGCAGTGACAACAGCAAGCCGAGGGTCGCGGTGGATTGAATCCAGCTGGTGTGGAAACCGCGTTTGCCGATGGGCGCGTGTTCTGCCACGTAAGTCGCGGCGCCGCCGTACTCGCCGCCGAGGGCCAGGCCCTGAAGCATGCGCAGCCCCACGAGAATGATCGGCGCGGCGATACCGATGCTGGCGTAGGTCGGCAGCAGGCCCACGGCGAACGTCGCCACGCCCATCAGAATGATGGTCGCCAGGAACGTGTATTTGCGCCCGATCATGTCCCCCAACCGACCGAACACCAGCGCCCCGAACGGCCGCACGATGAAGCCTGCGGCAAACGCCATCAACGCGAAGATGAATGCCGTGGTGTCGTTGACCCCGGCAAAGAACTGCTTGCTGATCACCGCCGCCAGGGCGCCGTAGAGAAAGAAGTCATACCACTCGAACACCGTCCCCAGGGACGAGGCGAAGATGACCTTTCGGGTATCGGGGCTGGCGTCCGCGCTGCGCACGGCGTCCAGAGACTGAACGTGTTCTGACATATCGGTATCCCTCACAGTGATTGTTTTTGTTGTTCCACTGTCGGCGCCGACCTCGTGGGCTGGCGCCGCTATTCCTTTGGTCAAGAGAGTGCGGGCAATGCTTTTTCTTCGGCGGGAAAACTCCGGGCGGTTGGGTTGAGGATCAGCTGTGCCGCTTTTTCGGCAATCATCAGCGTAGGCGAACAGGTGTTGCCCGAGGTAATGCGCGGCATGATCGACGCATCGGCAATCCGCAGACCGGGCACACCGTGCACGCGCAATTGCGCATCGACCACCGCGTTCGCGTCATTGCCCATGCGACAGGTGCCGACCGGGTGGAAAATCGTCGTGCCGATTTTCGCCGCCGCTTCGTGCAGTTGTTCTTCGGTTTGCAGGTTGGCGCCAGGCAGGTATTCCACCGGGTTGAAGGCTTGCAGGGCCGGGGCGCTGACGATGCGCCGGGTCAGGCGAATCGCATCGGCGGCCACGCGCAGGTCTTCGGGATGGCTCAGGTAATTGGGCTGGATCAGCGGCGCTTCCTGAGGATCGGCGGAACGGATCTCGATCCGGCCACGGCTCTGTGGCCGTAAATCACACACCGACGCGGTGAACGCGGGGAAGCTGTGCAACGGCTCGCCAAAACGCTCCAGCGACAGCGGCTGCACGTGGTATTCGAGATTGGCCGAGGTCTGTTCCGGCCCTGAGCGGGCAAACGCGCCCAACTGACTCGGCGCCATCGACAACGGCCCGCTGCGGTCATACAGATAGCGCAGGCCCATGCCCATCTTGCCCCACACGCTGCCGGCGATCTGGTTGAGGGTGCGGGCATTTTCCAGTTTGTAGATCAGCCGCAGTTGCAGGTGGTCCTGCAGATTACCGCCGACGCCCGGCAGTTCATGCACCACGCCGATCCCGAGCTTTTCCAGCAGCGGACGCGGCCCGATCCCGGAGCGTTGCAGAATGCTCGGCGAGCCCACGGAGCCGGCACACAACACGATCTCCTTGCGCGCCTTGAAGCGCTTTTCTTGACCCTGCCAACGTGCGCTGACCCTTGAGGCGCGACCATCCTCGAACAACACCCGATCCACCTCGACGTCGGTCAACACCGTGAGATTGGCCCGATCGCGAATCGGCTTCAGAAACGCCTTCGCCGCATTCCAGCGCACCCCGGCCTTCTGGTTCACCTGAAAGTAGCCGCAACCCTCGTTGTCGCCCTGATTGAAGTCATCGATGCTGGCGATGCCGCTCTGTTCGGCAGCGCTGCGAAACGCATCGAGAATCGGCCATGACAGGCGCTGGCGTTCGACTCGCCATTCACCTTGGTCACCATGAAAGTCCGCCGCGCCGGCAAAGTGGTTTTCGCTCTGTTTGAACAGCGGCAGCACGTCATTCCAGGACCAGCCCGGATTGCCCTCGGCGGCCCAGCCGTCGTAGTCGTTGGCCTGGCCGCGCATGTAGATCATGCCGTTGATTGACGAGCAGCCGCCCAGCACTTTGCCACGCGGATAACTCAGTGCGCGGCCGTTGAGGCCCGGTTGTTCTTCGGTCTTGAAGCACCAGTCGGTGCGCGGGTTGCCGATGCAGAACAGGTAACCCACGGGGATGTGAATCCACGGATAGTTGTCGCGCCCGCCGGCCTCCAGCAACAGCACCCGCTGCTGTGGGTCCGCCGACAGCCGATTGGCCAGCAAACACCCGGCCGGCCCGGCGCCGACCACGATGTAATCGAATTCATCGAGGGAAGTCTGCATTCCCTGACCTCGCTTATTGTTTTTGTTGTCAGTCATCCTAGTTGTTAGCTTTCGTCAAAAGAATGTTAGTTTTTGCGCAGCCGCTGTGCGTTTTCAAACAGCGCTTCCTGACGATAGCCGACAAGGACAAGCCATGTTCGACTGGAACGACCTGCGGTTCTTTCTCGAATTGCAACGCAGCGGCCGACTGCTTACCGCCGCCCGCCGCCTGAACACCACCCACGCCACCGTCGCCCGGCATATCGAGGCCATCGAAAAAAGCCTCGGCACCGCGCTGTTCGTCCAACACGCCCAAGGCTACGAAATGACTCCGGCGGGGGAGGCGCTGCTCAAACATGCTGAGGCCATGGAAAACGTCGCGTTGCTGGCTCAGGAGGAAATCACCCAATCCACGGCGCCGCTGGGCAAGATCCGCGTCGGCGTCACGGAAGGGCTGGGCATCATGTTCCTCGCCAGCCGCATGATCGGGCTGTTCGAGCGCTATCCGGGGCTGGAAGTGGAATTGGTGGCGGTGCCGCGCTTCGTCAGCATCCTCAATCGTGAGGCGGAAATCAGCATTCACCTGGAGCGGCCCGCGGCAGACATGCTGGTCACCCGCAAACTCACCGATTACCGGCTCGCCCTCTATGCCAGCCGCGCTTACCTCGACAATGCGCCGCCGCTGCGTACCCGCGAGGATCTTGGCCGGCATGCGTGGATCGGTTACGTAGATGATCTGCTGTTCAGTCAGGAGCTGATGTTCCTCAACAGCTTTTGCCGCAATCCACGGGTGGTGTTTCACAGCACCAGCGTGATCGCCCAGCAGCAGGCGGCACGTTCGGGGCTGGGGATTGCGGTGCTGCCTTGTTATATGGCAGCGGCCGATCCGGATCTGGTGGCGCTGCTGCCGGATGAGAGTATCGAGCGCAGTTACTGGATCAGTACGCGGCGCGAGTTGCACAAGTCAGTGCGGTTGCGGGTGGTCTGGGATTATGTCGTGGGGTTGTGTGAGGCGGAGCAGGGGTTGTTGCTCAACCCCTGAGATCGAGAAACGATTCGTCAGAACGTGCCAATGCTTTTGGGTGTAGGGCTCCACGCGGTGGTCACCTGGTTATTGGCGCCGGTCTGCCACTGTTTCACGTCCGATGGATTCGTCTCACTGCGGATGATGCATTTCCATTCCACGGAGGTCTTTTCAGTTAAAAGGGTGAACTTGGTCTGACCGGTCCATGTCGGGTAGGCAGAGGGGGTCAGTTTCACTGCCTTGGTCACATCCCAATTGCCGATTTCCGGTAGGTTGCCGACGACGTAGACGCTGTAGCCCGGCGTTGTCACACCGTTGTTACACTGAAAGTCCACAGGAAGAAAATAGGTAAACGTAACGGCGCTTTGTGCGTGACTGATCAAACTCAGCATCGCCAACAAGAGAATGCCCTGTGGCACATAATGACGAATCCGGAACATGTTGAACGCCTCGATTTACTGTCGTTGAGGCCAGCGTAAACCTGGCCAGACGGCAAGTAACCTGACAGAACTGACAGTCCTTTAGAGCACTTGGCGATAGTGCCACCAGGTTCTCGTCAATTCTTCTGCAATGCGCTGCCTTTGGGGCAAGATCGCCCCGCCGTTCCATGCAACTTAAATCCCCCGCAAAAGGTCATTTCAATTGCGGAGGTTGAGTCATCTCGCAGAACCTCGACAACGAAGACGTTACCCGTGGCCAATCACCTCGATCGCCGCAATAACCTGTCCCTCGACAGCCTGAATTTCTTCCTCGCCGACGTGCGTGACGGGCTCGGTCCTTATCTCGCGATTTATCTGTTGGCGGTTCACCACTGGGAGCCAGCGAGCATTGGTCTGGTCATGACGATTGCCGGAATCGCTGCGCTCATCACCCAAACCCCGGCAGGTGCGCTGGTCGACAGCACACGCTTCAAACGAGCGCTGATCACGATTGCCGCGCTGGTGGTGACCGGAAGCTGTCTGCTGCTGCCGTTCGTGACGTCATTCAGTCTGGTGGCGCTGACGCAAGCCATCAGTGCCGTTGCCGCTTCAATCTTCGCCCCCGCCATCTGCGCGATCACCCTCGGCATTACTGGACCTCGCGCCTTCACGCGAAGAACCGGGCGCAACGAAACCTTCAACCACGCCGGCAACGCCTGCGCCGCGCTGCTGGCCGGTTTGTCTGCGTACCTGTTCGGCCCGGTTGCCGTATTTTATCTGATGGCGGTCATGGCGCTGGCCAGCGTGATTGCCGTCTCGTTCGTATCGGCCGATGCCATTGATCACGATCTCGCCCGAGGTCTTTCACCCAGCGAAACGGGGCAGGGCAAGCAGCCTTCGGGGCTTTCCGTGTTGCTCACCAACAGACCGCTGCTGATGTTCGCGATTTGCTGTGCGCTGTTTCATCTGGCGAACGCGGCGATGTTGCCGCTGGTGAGTCAGAAACTGGCGCAAGCCAATCTGCAGATGGCCACGCCGCTCACCTCGGCCTGCATCGTGGCGGCGCAAATGGTGATGGTGCCGGTCGCGTTGCTGGTGGGCGCAAAGGCTGATCTGTGGGGGCGCAAGCCGTTGCTGTTGGCGGGGTTCCTGATCCTGCCCTTGCGTGGCGTGTTGTATGTGCTGTCGAACGATCCGTGGTGGCTGGTTTCGGTGCAGTTGCTCGATGGTATCGGCGCGGGGATTTTCGGCGCGCTGTTTCCGGTGGTGGTGAAAGACCTGACGCAGGGAACAGGGCATTTCAATGTCGGCCTCGGGGCGATTTCGACGGTGTTCGGTCTGGGCGCCGCGTTGAGCAACAGCCTGGCGGGGGTTGTGGTTCAGGAGGCGGGGTACAGCGCAGCGTTCCTGACGTTGGCAGGGGTGGCGATGGCAGCGCTGGTGCTGCTTTGGGTGGCAGTGCCGGAGACGGTACCGCGGTCTGGTGTTGAGTTAATCGGGCACCCGGGTGCTGTCGTGCCTTGATCTTTGATCCGGGTTCAATTTCTCAAAAAAGCGGCCGATGGAGTTCGCATACTTTCAACGGACAGACTCCATGAACAAGGCTGTTGCTTTATTGGCTCTGGTGACCCTCGTCGCAGGCTGTAAAACCACCCCGCCAACACCCCAGGAACAGAGCTTGACCGGCATGCGATGCCGGATATTCGCCACGACAAAAGACATCTCCAGAGACTGGGTCGAATACATCCGCGAGGCCAGCGACAACGGCAATCCGCAATGCCAGATTGCGCTTGGCGTACTGTATGAGTTTGGCCGTGGGCTGCCGCAAGACATGGGCAAGGCCAAAGCCCTTTATGAGTCCGTTGCTGCCGACGATGCCGCTGGTTACGAGCAGCTCGCGCGCATGGCGGAAGAGGGCAGCGGTCAAGTGGCAGACGCTAGTGAAGCGCGACGGTTGTATCAGCGAGTGCAACCTGGCAGTGCGTACAGTGATGCCCGGCTGGCGCGCTTGATGGAAGAGGGCAGAGGTGGCCCACAGGATCTGTCCGGTGCAATGACGCATTACCTGAATGCCAGCCGATACGTCGGCGACACCCCATGGGAAGGCGTTCAGCGAGTTCGTGCTCAAGGTCTGGCCATGACGGCCGAGCAGGTCGAGCGCTACAACACAATCTGGTATGAGAGTACCGGCAACAGCCTCTCCGGAACGGTGGGCGACATGGAGTTTGCCCTTAAGAAACAGATCAAACCTGGTTCCGCCAGTAAACCCGTCACGCTGGAAATCAAAGGCAAACCCGGCTCGCTGGTGCCCGAAATCATATTGGTCGAGAGTTCGGGAAACGCCGCTGTCGATCAAGCCGTGCTCGAGGCCTTTGGCAATTACCGCTTCCCCGCCGAGCCGATAATGAAGGCTGGACAAGAGTCCTGGTCATCAAAACTTTCCGTCAGGGCAGGTTTGAACTGAGACAAACGGGTGCACTTGCCGGGCCAGCGTTTGGCGTCCAATCTATCGCTCGACGACAAGGAGCGTTATCCGACACTCCGTCGAGATCTCAGGGAGCTTGCAGCATGAGCGAAGACGCAAAAGTGAAAGGCCCGGCATCCTACTTTCCTTCAATCGAAAAGAAGTACGGCCAGCCCATCGATCACTGGCTGAAGCTTCTCGCCAGTATCACCGACAAAAAACACATGGAACTGGTCACCTGGCTCAAAACCGAGCACGGCATGGGCCACGGGCATGCGAACGCGCTGGTCGCCCATCATCTGGCAAGCGGCAAAAAGTGAGGGCAGGGCAGCCATGAACTTGAACCACAGGCCGGTGAAGGCTGACGACGTCAAAACCATTTGCAGTTTTCCGCAGGGCGTTCAGGAGTTGTATTTCATGTTCCCGAAGGCGGAATTTCCGTTGACGGAAGCGCAGATGAACGCCGCGATCAGTCAGCGCTTCGACTCCACGGTTTTCGAGGTGGATGACGTGGTGGTCGGGTTCGCCAACTTCTATCGCGCCGAGCGCCAGGGTATTTGCTGCATCGGCAATGTGATCGTGGCACCGAGTGCCCGGGGCAAAGGCGTGGCCCGGTTTATCGTCGAGACCATGACTGAACTGGCCTTCGAGCGCTGGGAGGCCAAAGAGGTGCAGTTGTCCTGTTTCAACGAAAACACGGCGGGATTGCTGCTGTATCCGACGCTCGGGTTTGTGCCGTTTGATATCGAGGAACGCGCTTCGCCGGGAGGTGGGCGGACGGCGTTGATTCATATGAGGCGCAGCAGAAGTGCGGCTTGATCCACTATCGGTTTGACCGTCAGGGTTGTGCTAACTACGCTGCTTTTCATGGAAGTGTCATCTCGCACGACAAGGAGTGTCGGTTATGCGCGCAGCCGTTCGTTCGCCTTTTATCCTGAGCCTGTTCCTGCCCTTGGCATTCAGCGCCGTGGCTGCCCAGCCACCCCTGGATCCGCTGGAAACCCTGAACCGCATCAATCGCAACTACAACACCCTCAAGGATGCGTGCCAGGAGCCTGACACCGGCGCCGCTCGCGGGCATTACTACTGCAGTGGCGTGACGTTGCGCATGGTCAACGACGGGCCGTTCAACCCTTGGGACTACAGCCCTTACGCGATCAAGATCGGCGCAACGTCCTACTCGTGGATTCGCAAGGATCTGAGCACGCGCATCCTCATTCACCCGGCCGGTTTCATCCTGCGCAATCCCACCGATGCAGCGGCGCTGCAACTGCCGGTCAAAGAGCAAGGCTTCACCTGCATCTACGCGTTCGATGGCGGCACCGGGCCCGAGCGCAAGTGGTATGGCTGCGGCTTTTTCGACAGTCGTGAACCGCCGCGCGCCGCCCAACCACCGATGAACAACAAGAACGCTGCGCTGGCTTATGGCACCTGCGCGGAGGCCGGAGTGAACACTGCCGAGCAGTGGACCAACAAATACACCGGGCTGATGAAAGGGCCGATCCAGTACGGCCAGTGTTCCTGGAACGCGGAGAAGCCCAGCGACTGGAATGCGATGATCCGTGTCCACGAATCGCGGGTGAACACCACCAACAAAGACCCCTTTGCCTTCAGCGCACAGGTCAACGAATTCATGTTGAAGAATGCCTCGGCCACCAACGATGGCAGCGAAAACATGAAGTACATCGACGCCTTCATCTACAACGTCAACAGCACCCAGAACTTCGCCACTCGCGGCGATCAGGCGCCACCCAAACCGGAAGACGGCCTGAACAGTGCGCGCAATTTCCAGAAGAAACTCCAGGCCCAGGGTTACAGCGTGCCGATCCTGCGGCTGGATTTCACCAAACCACCGGAGCAGCGCTTCAGCTATGTCGCGGCGGATCAGGCGATTGATCTGACAACGGCCGGCAACGGTCAGCCTGCACCTGTTACCTCTCGCTATATTGCCTCGGCCAATTGGGTCGAGCGCCACGACCCCGGCACTGGCAAGAACGAGTGGGCGCTCAACGTCACGCCCACCGCTCAGGGCAAGGCGATTCAGGCCAGCGACCAGGAGGCGTTGTACAAGGAGTTGTTCGCGCTGCGCGGTGCCGACAGCCAATGGCGCGACAACGAAAAATCCCCCGGCAGCATGCGTCAGCAACTCAGTTGTCTGGTGCAGAACTACCCGGGCAAGACCGAGTGGAATCTGGAGCCGTTCCGCCCCGTCGTCACCCCTCAGGAAGCCGCCAAGGCCGGTTGCAACCCGCTGCCGGTCAAGGCACCGCAGTACATCGCTTCCGCCGACTGGGTCAAACGCTACGACCCGGGCACCCGTCAGGACGAATGGACCTTGAGTGTCGTGCCAACGGCGGCCGGACGCGCTTTGCCCAACGACCAAATCGATGCTCTGTACCAGCAGTTGTTCGCCCTCAAGGGTGCCGATGGCAACTGGCGCGACAACGAGAAATCCGCCGGCAGCATGCGCCAGCAATTGAACTGCGTATTGGTGAATTACCGCGCCAAGACACCGTGGAATCTTGAGCCGTTCCGGCCTGCGCTTTCGGACAGCGAGACCCGTGCGGCGGGGTGCAATCCGGTTACGCGCTAAGCCCCGCCGGGTACCGGACGTCATTGAACAGGGAAGACGAGAAGAACAATCAGGGAGAAACACGTCATGAAAGAACGCTGGAGCAGGATCGTCCCACTACTTGCGGTTCCGTTGTTTCTGCACGCGACCTCGGCCAACGCCGAGTCCTGCGAAGACACGCTGAAACGCGTTGAAAGCTTGTACAACAACACCACCGCCAGTTGCGGCAAAGACCCGGCGTCAGACTGTTCGGGATTGCTGATTCGCGGCACTCACCGTGCCGATCCGGCAAAAGGGCAGAAGTGGGATGTCTGGAACCCAAGCCCCAAAGCGGTCGAGCTGGGCACGTTTGCCGCGTCCTACATGCGGGCCGATGGCATCAGCTACGAAGACCCCGGCATGAGCACCCAGAACGGCTACATCATCACCCCGGTCGACATGGTGCGTGACCCGGAAAATCCGGTGCACGTTTACTGCGCGTTTCCCAACGATGCCTGGACCGATTTTCGCGACGACCGTGGCTGCGGCAACAACAAGAACACCAGTCAGACCGAGGCAGTCTGCCAGTCCATGGCCCCGCCGATCACCAACGTCAACGCCTGGGTCGCGCACTTCACCAAGTTCAACAACGACCGCAAGCAGGACCAGTTGCAATGCGGCTTCAACATGCGCAACCCGATGAGCAGCCAGGATCGGGTCAACGCGTTCCAGAACTTCATGGGCGCCCGACGCGTCATCAACACCCGTGAATTCCAGACCCAGACCGAACTGCGCCTGGGCAACCCGAAGACTGATGAGTTGCCGATCCTGGCCTTTTTCTACAGCGATTCACGGGGTCTGAACGACGCCCTGGCCAACCAGCGCGACTACAAAGCCAAGACCGGCAAGGACCGCAACATCGTCAAGATCGACTTCCCAAAAACGCCGACCAGCAAGGCTACGTTCTCGTGCATCCAGACCGCGGCGCCACCGGCCCAACAGTTCTGCGACAAGTACATCGAATCCAGCACCTGGGCCCAACGCGACGACCCGAAACTCGGGCCGAAGACCTGGTCACTGCAAGTCGTGCCGACTGCTTGCGGGCGTGCGATCAAGGATGACCAGACCGACCGGATGTTTGCCGAGTTGTACAACAAACACAAAGACGACGAGCAATGGCGGATGTACAGCGTCAATGGCGGGTCATTGCGCCGGCAGCTGGTCTGTCATCTGGCCGCATCGTTCGATGGCAAGCCTGTGAGGAACAAGCCTGAGTGGAATCTTGAGCCAGCGCGGCCGTATGTGGATCAGGCGACGGCGGTGGCTCAGCGGTGTAATCCTTACTGAGGTTGTTGAGTGGTGGAGCCCTGTCTGCCGATGCCTTGGGTATCGGCAGGCAGGATTGTGAGCAGCTGTCCCTTGCTCATCAGATCAGAGGGCACTCAGCAGCGCTTCTCTTCAGGCATCACTATATTCGACTCGATCTTTTTCCCCATGCTGATGCGCGGTTCGGTCGAGTACCCCAGAGATTCGTAAAAGTTTTTGACGCCTTCATTTGTGCTGACGATTTGCAGGTTGATTTTCATGCAGCCACGCACGGTCAAGGCGACCTCGGCGTGGTGCACAAGTCTCGCGCCCAGGCCATTTCTACGATGTGCCGGGTGCACCGCAACCGAGTAGAGCCAGCCACGATGACCGTCGTATCCCGCGAGAACGGTACCGATAACGTCATGTCCTGCCAACGCTACAAAAAAGAGACCGTCCTCAACAGCCAGTTTCTTGTCGATAGCAAGGCCGGGAGTGTTATGCGCGGTTTCGTAACCGAAAACGGTTTCCCAGAGTTCCACGACACCGCGGCGATGGTGCTCATCTGAGTATTCGGCAATAGCATCCATGGTGTAGCCCTCGAAATGAAGGGACTGACGCTAGCGTCTTGGGGTAGGGAATGTCTACTTTCTCTTTTTGGCCGTCAGGGGACGCTCGCTGAGTATTCATCGTTGATGTCCCCGACTGATATTGATGCCAACACGAAGCTGATCAGTACCGGTCGACAGTTTTCGTCGACCACGGCTAAGATCGGCGTCCATTTTTTCAAGGACGATCACCCGCGATGTACCGTACGATCAACGTTCATGTCGATGAGGCCAGTTGGCCTGGTGCCGGCAAGATTCCAGATTTTCCGTCTGCGTTCACTGCCGGCGCCAGCAGTTTCAATCTGAACATCAACTCGATGTTATTGACGATCGGCTACCTGACAACACCGACTTCTGTCACTGGCGTTTCACTCGCAGAATTCTGGGCGTGGGTAAGGTATCTGGCAGCGATCACCCCCCATGATGCAGACCTGCGTTTGACAAGAAGCTATGCAGATCTTGATGCGCACCAGAAAACCATCCTGAGCGATGACTTCGGAATGGGAGTGCCGATGGTCTGGCTTATGAGGCATTTGCCATTGGCAGAGATTGTTGATGGTCGTTATTTTTTGCAGCGCTATGGTGCGAGTCATGGCGCACACCAACATCGCACCGCAAAGCGAGGGCCGAACAAGACACCTGATTTTGTGGCACGAGACCGCGATGGCAACTGGCACATCATGGAATGCAAGGGTACTCAATCGGGCGAGGCTTTCAGGGATCGTCAAATCAATTCGGGCATATCCCAGAAACTCTCGATCATATTCCCGCCCGGGCACACAGGCCAACGGTTGGTCTCAGGTCTCAGCATCGGAATTGAAGATGGCAATCCGAGTCACCTGATGATCATTGATCCAGTCCCAGACGATCCTGTAACAATTGCCGAAAGTGAAATGGAGTTTGCCAAGGATGCCGCAACCCGTGGCGTAATGGCCAAATTGCTTCGGTCGACAGGCTTCGAGGTTGCCGCAGAGGCGCTAGCGGCACCGTTCGGCAAACCACAGGCCATGCCTCCCTCGAAAGGAAAAGCGGATAAGAAACGCGTCGAGTACCTGATGGATCGAGACCGGCGCGCACGAGAAGAGCTGCTGGAAAGTACCTCAAGGCATCACCTTTTCGATGATCGCTATCGAGGTCGAGAGGTTGCTTTTCAATTGCCGAGACCCATCTATATTCAAGGCGCTGCGATTTCAAAAGTTACCGTAAGACAAGGTATCAATCTGGATGCACTCGATCTGCTCCGAGAGCAACCTACCATCGAGACATTGGTCGACCCATCCCGTAATCATTGGATCGATATGATGGGAACAAACATTATTGACGATGACGACAAAACTGCGACGCTGCAAATCGGGGACATTTTCCGCTCCGAGTTGATTCTTGAATGATGGCTTGATGGCTAGTCCCAATTCATTCCAGATTGTTCTGCTGCACGGTGCCGTAAAGATTCATCTTGCGATACGGCGTGGAGCGCAAAATACCAGCGGATTTTCCAGCGCCGGCGGTGCAACGGCTACAGCAGGCAGGCGGAGAAAATAAATCAGTCCCCATTTATAGGGGGAGCCGCTCTGATCGTCCATCACCCTTATGGACGATCAGAGCATCACGCGGGTCAGAGATTCGGGGTGTAAGAGAAACCTTGCGAAGCTTCGCTATCGGAGAACGGCGTAACCGGAGATTTCTTGTTGAACAGGCCATTGATGACCGAGCCAGGGAACATTTCGATGGAGTTGTTGAACAGCTCGACGTTCCGGTTGTAAATGGTGATGGCCGCGCCGACATTCTCTTGCTGTTCGGCAATTTCACGCATCATGTTGTTCGCCGCTTCCGATGCTTTCAGATCAGGGTAAGCCTCAAACGCGATGTGCAAGCCACCCATCAGCGCCTTCGTGGCGGTTTCAACGGTCGCGAGGGCATTGCCGTCCGCTCCGGCAGGAAGGCTTTTTACGGCGCTGCGAAGGCCGGCTATTTTTTCGAGGAGGCTGGCCTCAAAGACCATGAAGTCTGCAAGCACCTTTTGCAGTTGATCGAGAATCTTCGTCTTCTGGCGTTCGTAAACGAGGACGTCCGCCCAGGCACGTTGTACTCGATTGTGCCCCCCGATAATGCCGTTGTAGATGACGAAGCCCGTCACGATTATGACTGCAGCGATAATGGCGGAGAGGGCGAGTGGGATGTCCATGTCTTACTTCTCTTGGCGGTTTTTTGGGAGAGAGGAGGTAAAGTTGTCGTCGTGCAGCTCACTGAGTGCATGGCTCCATTGGAGCGCAGACATCAGGCGTGGCAGATCGACACCAGCAGAAATTTCTGCGTAAAACTCGTTGGGTGAAGACAGCGAATATTGAGTACCGAACGCGAGCAGGTCGCTATCCGCGAAGCTCAGGCAGAGCTTTCCACTGTCGGCGAACTCCAGGTTCGGACGATGGAGAATGTTGAACAGCTTCAGCAAGTGGAGCACCGTCGAAGGCTTGATGAATTTCGCACAGAGCATCTCGCTGCCACCCGTCAAACGGAACGCTTTATTAAAATCCGGAGAAGCGGTGTCCATGCGGCACGGATAGTCGTTCTCTGACTGATCATCAGATCTGACCGATACCCCGGTGACCCATGGAAAGTCGATGACCAGACTGTACCTGTCGTAATGGTCATAAATCACTCGAGTCTCCGTTTTTGTTTTTCCCTGGTCGTCGGTAACAGTGGTTTTCTCCGTTCGTTTGTTGATGTAGTGCAGCCGGTGGTACTCGTAAGGGAGGTTGCGGAGCGTGCCGGTAAATACACCCTGCATCGAATCGATCAACTCGCGGCTGTAGTTGCCGCGCCAGTAATCACTAAACTGCGCATCCAGCTTTTTGAGGGTCAAGCTCGAGTCTTCTTGCAGGTGAGTCAATCCGTTGTGGAAGTAGGATGACAGTCGAGCAATTTTGCTACTGAGTGCAGGCAAGCGATCAGATTTGGATTTCATCCATAGCAGACTCCAAATGGCAGACACGATGCCAAGCAAGCCAGAGCCCATGCCGAACAAGACGGGATCAATTTGCAGCCGGTAAAAAAAAGAAGCGACGTTACGGGAATCCAGATACCCATAAAGGGCCACAGTGCTCGCAATCAATAACATGCCAGTGCCGAAAAACCACCATGCGCGTGTGTAATTGAACTTGAGCGGGCCATTGTACGAGGCGAACTCTTGGATCACTTCCAATAGGTCGTCCTTGGATTCAGCCCTGTCCAGGCGGGCTTCGTTCACCGCCAGCAACTTATTTAATCTCGCGTTCTGCGATGTGTTGGGCATGTAGACATCCATCAACGAGAGCAAGGTAGATGACTCACAGAAACATTGGGATGGCATGTTGGTCCCGCGTCCCCCGTAGGCACAGGACGGTGGTCAATGAAACCGGTAAAACACACGACCGCAATGCTTTCGTTCAAAGGCTTGAAGTCGGCGAGTGTAAGGTTTTCGGATTCAATGGGAAGAGCGGGTGATTCATGGATGCCTGGTGCGGGAGCAATGGCCCAGATTGAGGATTTGACTCTATTCATAATCTCTCAGTAATTTTGAAAAAAAAGTGGACAATATTGGTTCTGGCCGAAAGCGGTCAGTCATGAGCAACTGGTTACGGCCAGTCCCAGGGGGCAAGGGCGAACTTTCTCAATACTGCAACGCCACTCTTGCGCCCGCTGGGTCCCGAAGGGGCGTTCCCCCACCCTTTAGTAGAGGTTTATGAATTCAGACCCCACAGCCGACTCGTCCACAAAATATATTCTTTAGTTTCTTGTATCAAGCCCGCCCATTTGATTCGGGGTACTCCGTGTGATGTGGCCGTCGCTGTAATAAGTATCCTGCCCTCCGTTTATGTTTGAAGTGCTTTGAGATGTACGGCCATCGCTGTAGGTGGTGTTTTGCCCACCCATCTGGTTGGAGCTACTTTGTGACGTGCTGCCATCACTGTAACGAACAGATTGTCCGCCATTAATGTTCGGACTGCTTGTTGAAGTTCGGCCATCGCTATAGAAGGTATTCAGTCCTCCCAAGCTGTTGCTAGTGCTAATAGAGGTTGTACCATCATCATATGTGCAGTTGTAACCGCCGGTCGAGTTGGCGCTGCAAGTTTCAGCAATGGCTTGATATACCGGTGAGGCGAACAAGATCGAACCCAGCAGGACAACTTTCAGATTCATGGCGGTTCCTTGTGAGAGCTATCGAGATAGTAAGTAAAGTAAGTGGTTTTCACGCGGCTGTGTGGAGTTTGAATTTTTGGTATGCAAGAGGAAATGCAGTGGTTTGGTTCCTCGAACTCCTTGAATAAGACTAGAGAGAAAGGCTGTTTTGCACATCACATTGGAGCTAATGGAGGTGGCAAGCTGCCATTATCTATACAGACTTTACGACCCTAATTAAGTTTCCGTCACGTGAGCTTATTTTTTAGCCGACACAACGTGAGCGTTTCGCGAGGTTACGTTTTCGGCCAGGGTGAGGCGCGCTGGTTACGATGCTGTCCGATTTGGCTTGTAAACAACCACTCGCGAACGTCTGCTAATGGCCGATTGTCTTCACGCAGAGGCGGCCGATATTGACTGTGGGTTCAACCGGCAGACGTCTGATCACGTTATTCAACGGCGCTGCGCAGTGGTGTAATCCGTACTGAGGTTTTTCGCGGTGAGATTCGGTCTGCCGATGCCGTGGGTGTCGGCAGACCGGTTTGTTTTCCGTTGGTCAAACAGCGTATTGACATATCGAATAATCTCGATATTATCGCGGCATGGACCTGATCGAAGTATTCAAAGCACTCTCAAACCCGGTACGGCTTGAAATCCTGAAAGGCTTGAAGGACCCCGTAAAGAACTTCCCCCCGCAGGATGAGGGCGACGTTCACACGGTGGGCGTGTGTGTGAGCAGTATTCAAGAGGGCATCGGACTCTCGCAGTCAACGGTGTCCGGTTATCTTGCAACGCTGCAGCGCGTGGGCCTGGTTGAAGTCAGGCGCATCGGTCAGTGGACCTACTACAAGCGCAATGAAGCCAACATCAGCGCTTTGGCCGAGGTCATAGGGAAAGAGCTGTAAAAAAATTTACCGCATTATATCGAGATATCTCGATATCCCTTATTATCGATACGAGGACTTACCATGAAAGCGATGCTGCTTGAATCATTTGGCAACCCGGAATCGTTCACACTCTGCGACGTACCCAAGCCCGTGCCGGAAGCGGGGCAAGTGCTGGTCCGGGTACACGCCACCTCGATCAATCCGCTGGATTACCAGGTCCGACGCGGCGACTATCCCGACCTGGTACAACTGCCGGCCATCACCGGACATGACATCTCCGGCGTAGTCGAAGCGGTTGGCCCGGGCGTGACGGCTTTCGCACCGGGCGACGAAGTCTGGTACACGCCGCAAATCTTCGATGGCCCCGGCAGCTATGCCGAAAACCACGTGGCGTCCGCCAGCATCATCGGCAAAAAGCCGCGCTCGCTGAGCCATCTCGAAGCGGCCAGTCTGAGCCTGGTGGGCGGGACGGCATGGGAAGCCCTGATCGTGCGGGCGGCGCTCAGAGTGGGGGAGAGCATTCTGATCCACGGCGGCGCAGGAGGCGTCGGACACGTCGCCATTCAGCTCGCCAAAGCGATGGGCGCCAAAGTGTTCACCACCGCGCGCGAAGCAAACGCCGAGTTCGTCCGCCGCATGGGCGCCGATGTGGTCATCGACTACGAAAAGGAAGACTACGTCGACGCCATCCTGCGAGAAACCAATGGCCTCGGAGTGGACGTGGTGTTCGACACCATCGGCGGCGACACCCTGTCGCGCAGCCCCGACGCCCTCGCACAACTTGGCCGCGTGGTCTCGATCGTCGACATCGCCCGGCCACAAAACCTGGTTCAGGCCTGGGGCAAGAACGCGAGCTATCACTTCGTTTTTACTCGCCAGAATCGCGGCAAGCTCGATGAATTGAGTGCCCTGGTGGAACGCGGTCAACTGCGGCCACATGTTGGCGCGGTGTATTCGCTTGCGGAGATTCCGCTGGCCCATGCTCGGTTGGAAAGTCCCAACAATGGTCTTCAGGGGAAAATTGCGATTGCGGTCGAGCCGGCGCTTCGGGCGGGTTCTGTGGGGGATGCGTCATGATTTATGAGATCGCTTTGTTGCCTGTTCACGCAGAACGTGTTGATGAGTTCCGGCGTGCATTTGGCCAGGTTGCGTCTTTGCTACGCCGGGCAAAGGGGTACGGCGGGCACATGCTTGCGCAGGGTATTGAAACGCCGGAGCGGTTCAACTTGATTGTGCGGTGGGAATCGCTTGAGGCTCATACGGATTTTGAGGCGGGGGAGGATCACAGGGTCTTTATGTTGGGGCTGGAGGGGTATTTTTCGGAGGAGCCGCAGGTTTATCACATTGAGGGGGCGGGTTTTAGTGCTGGTGAAGGTGATGGGGCGCTTTGGCCCGGAAACTGAAACATGCTTTTGTGATGAGGGCGCCGGACTGGGTGACAGTCCGGCTTTTGTCCGGAGTTAAACGCGGTGCGCATTGGTTGTTTAAACCAGTCCTACAGTCACACCCGGATGCCCACAGCGCCTTGCGCCGTCCCCTACACCTAAGACAGAATCCGCCGGCTTGTGCGTCTGGACCCCCGACCGTAACTTGATTCCCGTTACTGCCAATCAGTGATCGGGTCTGCAAGCCCGCCGGAAAACCAGTCGCACAGCCTGCCAAAAGGACGCTCGTTCGCGTCCGCTCAATGGCGGCTTTGTGCGGGAGACCCTCGGGTCTGCCGGGTGCCTGGTTTCCCGGTCTTGCAGACCCGCACATGGCTGCCACCCATCATCTGCAAGTGATGCTGGTAGCTCCTATTGAAGAATCAGGAGTTTCACCATGATCAAACCAACACCGAATCCCCCGGAAACCGATC
The DNA here is from genome assembly GCF_058789255.1 of Pseudomonas sp. FW215-R2. Taxonomy (NCBI): domain Bacteria; kingdom Pseudomonadati; phylum Pseudomonadota; class Gammaproteobacteria; order Pseudomonadales; family Pseudomonadaceae; genus Pseudomonas; species Pseudomonas sp. FW215-R2. The sequence goes on along the minus strand of NZ_JBYTBO010000010.1, from coordinate 94,967 downwards.
CGGTTTCCCCCTATAAATTCCCCGACTCCCGAACCTTGAACGAGGCCGCCGAACGCGCGCTCGATCATTACCTCACTCCGCAGCAACGGGTCATGGGGAGTCACCACAAACACGATCCGATGTACCTGGCCAATCCGGCGTACGACATCGAATCACTGCTCGCCAACGCCAGCGAATCTCTCGGTTCGGCCAGCGAAATGCTCAACAACTTTGCGGCCACGCTGGAGCCCGCTCACCGTAAGACTGCGATAGGGATTGCGCAGATTGTGATGCTCGGGGAGTTGGCGGTGAATCAGGCGTTGGATAACGTCGAACTGAAGACTTAAGGCTGTCCTTCAGTAAAAAGGGAGCAGATTCACTACCTGAATCTGCTCCCTTTTTTGTTTTGAGCTCAGCCGTTGGCGTTTGCTCTCTTTTCCGCCGTCACGATGCAAGCCTTGTAGAAATTGGAATGGAAATCGCTGATCGCTTTCTGCTGCAAATTCTCGCTTGAGTATTGAGGAATCTCGTACGCCTCGCGGATCAACGACTTGAACACCTCACCCACATACTCGTTCTGCTTACCTGTCGCTTCGGCCAGTTCCAACACCGAAGCCATGGGCACGCCTTGCTGTCTGGTTTTCATGACCTGTTTGGCCGAGTTTTCTATACGTTGGCACTCTTCTAGCTCTTCCTGCGGCACGGGAGAGGCAAGAGCGGAAAAGCTGATGGCGAAGGTTACTGCTGCTGCCAGACATTGTTTGTGCACGAGGTGTCGTCCCTGGTTTTGAGGCTGAACCTTAGCATTCGTGGCTCGGCGCCACCATTGTTGGCAAAGGGAGGGGGTAGTAGTCAAAAATCCGGTGCTTTACCGGGCTCTGAACGCTTGAAAATTCAAAAAAATTAAATCTGTCTCATTATTTCGTGGGGCTTGGGAAATAGGCTCATGCTATCAGGCTAAGAAAGTCGCAAGGACACAAGCTGAAATTGAGCCATTAGTGTCGACCCTCCGGGCAAAAACGAAGGGCGTTATGTTTATAAATGTCAGTGAAACGGCTAAGCGTTATATCGATAGGTTTGGTGTTCTACGTGGTAGTTGTAATCATTGGGACGAGCAAAGGAAATAGTCACCGTTTTTATTTCAGTGATGAATGGAATCTGTGCTCGAAAAAATCGGTTCTGGTCGCCTCCGCCTTTCCAAACTGCTTGTGTTTGTGGCTAAAAGCCATTATTAATTATGAGCTGCGCGTCAATTTTGCTGTGGGGCGCAAATGTAAGGGCTGTGTCAATACAACTTTAGTATCGTGTACTGTTAGGAGGGCGCATGTGGGAAGAACGAATTGAGAATATTGGTAACGATAACTTCGATAGAGACCAGTATGCTCGCGACAGGGCAAGGGTAATTCATTCTGCTTTTTTTCGTCGACTACAAGGTAAAACCCAAGTTCTTGGCCTTGGGGAGAGTGATTTTTATAGAACTCGGCTGACCCATTCCTTAGAAGTTGCGCAACTTGGTAGTGGGCTTGTGGAGTTTTTAAGTTACAAGCATAGAGATGAGGTAGGTAAGACAAAGTTTTTGCCTTCCAAGGAGTTGATAGAGACCATAGGTCTGGCGCATGATATTGGACATCCTCCATTCGGGCATGGAGGCGAAGTTGCATTGAATTATTCAATGAGGGAAAGTGGTGGTTTTGAGGGGAATGCTCAAACTCTCAGAGTATGTACGGAATTGGGTGAGTACTCGGATCAAGCTGGGTTGAATCTCACTAGGAGATCGTTACTAGGCGTCCTAAAGTATCCGGCAACTTACAGTGAAGTGGTGAATTTAAAGGCTTATAGTGCTGGGGGGCGAAAAAACATCGATGGCTATAAGCCTCCAAAATGTGTATTTGACTCTGGTGTCTCATCGCTTGATTGGATTTTAAAGGGCCTAGGTTTAAGTGAGCGGCAGTTGTTTTCGTCACTTGATAGTTTTGAAGGTAAGCATAGTAAAACAAAGTATAAGTCTCTCGACTGCAGTATTATGGAGATTGCTGATGATATTGCCTATGGAGTCCATGACTTAGAAGATGCAATAGCATTGGGGTTGGTAACGATAGGCTCGTGGGGTTTGGAAGTTGTAGAGCCGATAAAAAGTTCTTTGGGGAAGTATAGTTTAGAAAGTAAAATTGATGATTTAACGTTGGATCTGTTTTCAGGTGTTAATAGGCGTCGAAAAAAGGCCATCGGTGAATTGGTTAATCACTTCATAACGGCTTCAACTGTCTCCGGATCTGGGTTGTTCTCTGATTCGATATACGATTACTCAGCGGCAATTGATGCTGAGGCTAGAGCCAGTTTAGATCTCCTTCAAGGGTTTATACGTAAAAATGTAATATCAATTCCAGAGGTTCAAACGCTGGAATATAAGGGGCAGCAGATGATAATGGATTTGTTTGAAGCTATTGCTAATAATCCAGATCGCCTTTTGCCATTGAAATATAGGGAGCGTTTTAGAGAGTCTGGGTTCAACTTGCGAGTGGTTTGTGATTATCTGTCTGGTACCACTGATGATTATGCTACACGGCTTTATCATAAAATTTTTACTCCGTCCTCTGGTTCTATATTTGATCGCCTATGAAAAGTATTAGAGCTGTTACAGATAACCAGGTTTGTAGGTCTTTATTGCAGAAGGCTGTGCGGCGAGGGGCTGTATCAGTCGTAGAAAAAGTTGTGGTTCACCTTTTACAGAAAGGAGAAGCAACTTGGCTTAGAAACAGACTTGGGGTCATCGCTTGTGAAGAATCGTGGATGTATTTGGGTGAGCTCACGTTTACGACTAATGAAGAAGTGCTAATAAAACAATATATGGATTTGGCGAGCTGCTCGAAAAACAAAAACGCAGCAGGCTTGGGTAGCTTGGCTTATGAGTTATCAAAAGGAGTCGAGAGTGTAATTGTAGGAGATGACATAAATAGTAAGCATATTAAAATTGTGGCGGAAGCAATAAGGCGACCTGATGATTTTTGGTCCTGGGTGAAAAAAAATCAGATGGATAGTAAAGATTTAAAGTTTTTAGCTAATGCAGAAAGTGGTTTTAAAATGGCGGGGTGGCCATGGGATAAAGCTTTTACGCTGGCGAGTGCATATTTATCTATTATTGGAGATGTTCCGCAAATAGTGATGAATGAGTCGTCAAATTCTGCGTTCTTTCCTTATTGGGTTGCTATAGATAAACATACTTCTTTAGGCAAAAGATCGCTATTGAAATGCGCCGAAAAATTCAGCTTGGATAAAGGAGGGCTAGGATGGGTTCAGTTTTATTTAGAAAGTGCAAAGTGCGAAAATCTCCAATTTTCTTGGTGGTGGGAAAAAGAAAAAAAGTGGAGGTTCGAGAGTGAGGGGTTGGGAGAGGGGAGGGCTGAGGCTATCTGGTCTGATGCGTGCGTTTTTTTACATGAGCTATTATTTTCTAAAGGTTTAGCTATTGCTGAGGAGTTGGATGGTTCTTTTGATAGATACAACAAAATAATGAAAAATCAAGGCAGCCTAATTTAGCAAGGAGTGAGCTATGGCAATTACAGATGCGAATGAAGTAGAGAAGATTGTTAGGGTTTTGGAAGCGCGGGGCGCTAATTTGTTTCATGCTTGTCAGCTTAAGGATTTTAGATCTTATGTAAAGTTGGGAGGTGTTCCATCTCGCAATAAGCTGCTTAATAGTGGTCTCGATTTCACGGTTTTTGATACGGACGCGATTGATAAAGAGAACAAGGTTTGGGATAAGGTATTTGGTAATTTTTCGGATTTTGGTCGGCAATTTGCTAAGCCGGAAACAAGATCGCAACCTAATCCTTATGGACCAATTCAAATTGTAATGAAACCTAACATTTTGAGGTCGGTTACTGATTTGTCAATCACACTGAGATCTGCCGGTGCTCGTGATTTCGATAGAGATAATGAATGCTTAAAAGACTCCCAAGATTTTGAAAAGATATTTCAGTTTGCTGATGCAAATCAAACGCAAAATGTTAACCAAAGAAGGAATATAGCGTTTGAGCGTGAGTTAAATATTAGGTTTGGTCGGAATAATTCTAAATCTCCAGAGTTTAATTGTGCGGTGGATAGTGAGATTCTCAGTTTTTCTGACGCGATTTACATACTCGTGGATGCCTGTGTGTATAGGGGGGAGGAACTTTCGGTTGAGGTTCAGCGACTGACGGGTAAAAGAGTAATAAAAAGAAGTTACCAATGTCCGGATAAAGAAAAGATAATTAAGGAGCTGTCTGAGTTGTCGGTTGTTAATGATTGTACGCGTGAGTCATTACTTGCGGGAAATTTTGCAAGTGAGCGTCTAAGGCAGTGGGTGGGTGAGTGCGATGGTTTTTACTATGATAGATTTATTTCTTATCTGACTAATGGTACAGTTCGCGCTTGATGGTAGAAATTAATTAGTGGGTTTGAGAAGAGGCTAAATGATATCCGTTGGGGCGGTATATATTTCAATAGATACGCCCCTTACGTGTTGGTTTGGTTTATGGGTTTTCATTGTTTTTTGTTTAGTCTTTGTGTTGTTGTGAAATTTCACGTAGGCCTGATTCCTGCAGGTTGTTGCGATCGTAACATTCCTTTTTTATGATGATATTTTCTCTTTTGTATTGATTTAATAAGGTTCTGTTATTTGTGAGCTGGAGTTTTTATATTCGGAATGGGTCATGCTCAAAGGTTGAGTTTCTATATTTTTTGTTTTCTGGCTATTGATTTTTGGGCTGGTCAGTTTTGGTCGCTGATCGGAGAAGACTTTTAAGTTGAAGTTCGCGTCTGGCATGATTTTAAGTGTTATTCAATAACTACATTGAATGCGGTACTTGTTATTCCCTTTCCATTAACCATCACATGCACCACATGCCCCCCCGCATAATGCTTCCTCGTAGTGAAATCCTTAATCACCTGCCGCCGCACCACAACCTCACTCCCAAATCCCGCCAACACCAACGTCTTCAACTTGAAAACCTTGGCCGAAGTCCCACCATTCGCCTTCACATAGTCAATCGCATAATCAATCACCAACCGCTGTTCCACCGGCACCAACGACCGCACGGTGAATGACAAAGTGATCGTCTCTCCGAGCCGCACAACCGCCGGTTCAACCTTCACATCCAGCAACTCAACCTCAGCCTTGGCCCCCGCACCAATAACGGTGAGCGCCCGTAAATCCCCCTGTTTGATCAAGCTCCGCAACGCATGCTTCGCAATCCACGCTGTATGTTTGTTCTCCAGCGCCCATCCCTCAACCGTATCCAGCACCCATTCCGGATGTTCCTTGGTCACGTCGTTCAAATGATTCGCCACGGACTTGCGCACGTACAAACTCTCATCGGCCTTCAGTCGATCAAGAATCCCGGCGGCCAAGCGCGGATCAGCCTGCACCGGTTCCAGGCGAAACGACCATGGCAGGCGAGGGCGGCTGCCTTCGCTGGCGAGGCGGCGGACGTGGTGATTTTCGTCTCTTGCCCAGTCGTGCATCAGTTCCAGCGAGCGCTCCAGGTCGCTGCGCAGGAAGTGGCGGATGGCGAATTCGGAGGAGCCGAAGGTGGTGAAGTACTTCAGGGCCTCCATCGAGGTGCCGAACGCGTGCGTGCCGTAGCTTGCGACGTAGTGCGGCAGGCACATGCTGACGAAGCCGCTGTTCAGGCGCGGGGCGAGTTCACGTAGTACGGCGAGGGAATCTTCGTAGTCCAGTGGCAGCACGGCGTGCAGGCTTTCGCTGACGCGGGCCATGCGTTGCATGACGGATAGGTCGGCGAGACCGTCGTTGGCGTGCTTGAGAAATGCCTTGGCCTTGAACGCCGGGTACACGGCGCTCATTTCTGTGGCGATGTGTTGCAGGCGTTCGGCGTTGAAAATTTCTTTCAGGGCCGGGGCGGCGGTTTCGGTTGTGCTCATGGTCAGGTCATCGGGGTACTGATGAACGCTTGGAGGCCTTCGGCGTACGCGGTGTATTGAGCGATGCGCGGGAATCGTCCGGCGTCGATCTGGTCGGGGACGACGAGGTTGGTGAAGCTCCAGGCGACGGCGAGGGTGATGCCGTCCTGCTGGAGGGTGCCGTCGGTGGGCAGTGGGTGTTTTTGCAGCTCGTGTTCGAGGGCAGAGAAGGCGGCGGCGAGTTGGCCTTCGACGCGTTCGACCCACGGCTGATATTGAATGTCGGCCGGGCGCAGGTTGCGTTCGTAGTAGAGCTGCACAGCTTTTTCGCAGGCGGCGAGACCGAGGCCGATCAGGCGCAGGGCTTTCACGCGTTGTGGCAGGTCGGTGGGCAGCAGGGTTTTGCCGGACAGGGCTTCGAGGTAATCGAGGATCAGCGTCGAGTCGATCAGTACCTGGCCGTCGTCGAGCACCAGGGTCGGCGCCTTGACCACCGGGTTGATCTGCTGGAATCGCTCGAAGTGGCGGAACACCGACACCGGGTCGTGTTCCAGTTCGATCCCGAGGCACTTGGCGGAGATCGCCACGCGGCGCACGTAAGGGGAGTCCAGCATGCCGATCAGTTTCATGACGCGTTCCTTCAAGTCGAACCGGGGGAGGGCATAACGTAGCTGAGGTTGGAAAAAATGTCAGTCTTGGGAGCAGGCTGGTTTTGCCGTCGGGGATTGTAAAGAAATGCGACAAAGCGCCGCTCATCCGCCGTTTGTCTTCTATATACATCCGTTCGACTGAATTTCTTGCTATAAACGCACTCCGATGACCGCCGTGAAGCCTGTGTCAGAGCACTTTCCGGGCTTTGTCGGACAAATTCCCTGTATTTACAGTTGCTGAGGCCTCAAACGGGCCTTAGACTGCCGCCCCTTCGTAAATTGAGTGCCGGGTGGCGTTTGCAATAAACGATGCCTTTCCGATGACCGCAGGCGGTTCGCCGGAACGCTCCCTAATTCGCCTTAATGCACGTTTTTTTATAGAGATATCAATGACAAAGGACAAGTTGCTGGCCATGCCGGCAGATGACTACATGAATGCCGAGCAACACGCTTTCTTCAGCGAGCTGTTGCAGAACATGAAAGTCGAAACCCATGAGCGCATTGAGCAGAACCGTATTGCCATCGAGAGCCTGGACACCCCGGCTGACCCGGCGGACGCCGCCTCGGTGGAAGAAGAGCGCACCTGGCTGGTAAACGCGATCGATCGCGACCAGCGCATGCTGCCGCAACTGGAACAAGCCCTTGAGCGTATCAAGGAAGACAGCTTTGGCTGGTGCGACGACAGCGGCGAGCCTATCGGCCTGAAACGCCTGCTGATCAGCCCGACCACCAAGTACTGCATCGAAGCTCAAGAGCGTCACGAGCAGATCGACAAGCACCAGCGTCAGGCCTGATTCCTGAGGCGACCCCTTCAGTGTGGGTCGTCGCGAAAAGATCGCAGCCTTCTGCAGCTCTTATTTAAAGCGGCAGAAGGCTGCGATCTTTGCTTTTTCTCGTCTGCCGGAAATCCCCGCACCGTTCCATTGACCTGCCACAGACCCACGACTAACGGACCATGGATAATGGCCTTGTAGTGGCGTTTAATGCAGCCACAACAATGAGAACAAGCGTGGGGTAACGAAATGACGAGAGATGGATCTCTGGTTGCGGCTCTGCCTGCACCAGTTGTTTTGCCGAAGAATCGCTGGTTGACGCCGACCCTGCAAAGCATCGCCCTGATGCTGTTGCTGGCCGGGATGACTCTGGGCGAATGGCCGTTATACGTGGGCATGCCGCTGGCGGTACTGATCGTCTGGCTGCCGCGCCTGCGCTCCCGAGCGGTCCCCGATGCGCAACCGGTCGATAGCAGCAATGCGATGTCCGAGCTGACTCGCGATCTTTCCTACACCACCAGTCATAACGCGCTGTCAGCCGCCGGCGTGGCGTTTTCCGTCAAGGAACTGGCCGGCAAGTTGCAATCGCAACTCGACGCCGCCGCGCAGATCGTCAACAACGCCGAAGTCATGATCGCCACTGAACAAGCCACTTCCCAACTCAGCCGCGAAGCATTGGGCGCCGCCAGTGAAGCTCACCACAGCAGCGCAGCGGGGCGGACCGAACTGGTCGATTCCATTTCGCGCATGCATCAACTCAGTCAGCGCGCCAATGCCAGTCGTGAACTTATCGAAGCCTTGAGTCAGCGCAGCGACGACATCCAGCGTGTGACGCTGGTTATTCAGTCCATTGCCAGTCAGACCAACTTACTGGCATTGAACGCCGCCATCGAAGCGGCCCGGGCCGGCGAGCATGGGCGCGGCTTTGCGGTGGTGGCGGATGAGGTGCGCGGTCTGGCGGCTCGTACGGCGACGGCCACCGGTGAAGTGGGCGAGATGGTCGCCGACATCCAGCAACGCACGGCGCAGGTGGTGGAGCAGATCCGCCAGCTCTCCGACGATTTGCACACCGGTGTCGAGCAGGTCGAACACACCGGCCAGCACCTGGAAAACATCGCGCGACTGGCTGCCGGGGTTGAAACTCAGGTCGGTGAAATCGCCCGCGGTGCCGAGACCAATCGCGAGCAACTCGACAGCCTGTTCACCGCCATCGAGCAGATGCGCAGCGATCTGGCGATCAGCGATCAGCAGACCCGGCGCCTGGCCGAGGCGGCGGTGCAGATGGAGGGGCAGGCAGAAACCATCAGCGAGCGCCTGGCCGAAGTCGGTCTGGATGACTATCACCAGCGCATCTACGACCTGGCCCGAGAAGGTGCGGGGCAGATTGCCGCGCGTTTCGAGGCCGATATCGAGCAGGGCCGGATCAGCCTTGATGACTTGTTCGACCGCCAGTACCAGCCGATCCCGAACACTCAGCCTGCCAAGTTCCAGACTCGTTTCGACCGCTACACCGATCAGGTACTGCCGGCGATTCAGGAGCCACTGTTGCCGTGCCATGAGGGTCTGGTGTTCGCCATCGCCTGCACGCAGCAAGGTTATGTACCGACCCACAACCAGGCGTTCAGCCAACCGCTGACCGGCGATGTGCAGGTCGATACCGTGCACAACCGCACCAAGCGCAAGTTCGCCGACCGCACCGGTATTCGCTGTGGCAGCCATCAGCAACCGGTGCTGTTGCAGACATACACTCGCGATACCGGCGAGCTGATGCACGACTTGTCGGTGCCGATCATGGTCAAGGGGCGGCACTGGGGCGGGTTGCGACTTGGGTACAAACCAGAGAACCCGCGGTGAGGCATTGTTGCCGGAACTGCAATTAAGCTGTGCACGAGCGTTGCTTTTTCCTCTTGATTGAAATCATTAACATGCCTGCATAGTTAGGTTGCTAATGAATTCGGGAGGTCAGCATGCAATGCAGAGTCGATGTCGCGGTGATGATCGGCAGCGGTGTTCCGGCCGGGCTGCGTGCGATGGGGCAAAGCGTCTGCTGGGTGGTACTGCTCAATGGCGAGCGCCGGGGCACGGCGTTCGCCAGTCGTGGCGAGGCGGAGGAGTGCAGGGCTGCGTGGCTTGCGCAGTTGGGAGCCGAATCCGCTGACAGCCTGCACTGATTGCGCTTAATGGCCGTGTGCTGCCCGTGACTCCAGCGAGCGGGCGAGAGCACAGGCTGCGTTGTGATCCTCACGGAAACCTCTGACGCGACCTGTCGACTTTTCCCTGATATGGAAAAAGGCGTTGCCGGCCGGGACCACCTGAAACAGTGGCTCCCGGCCACATCGTTCCGGTGCGTAGTCAGTCCCCAGGCTTGGGCCATTCAAGACAAAGGGTGGTTCGTGGGCCACGGCAAAGTGGGTCAAAGTGCACATATGAAGTCCTTTTCATGGATTGACCCGCATTTACAGACGGTTGCGGGTAGTCGCGAGCAGCGTCGCTGCTCTAGAATCGCCAACACCTGTTGACGGCATGACGTTATCTAAAGCAATTTTTTGCGTGCGATATGTCGGAAAAGTGCTTTTCTTGGTGAGTTTTTTCCCTAAAGTTCGTAGTCAGTTTTCTCTGGCCGACCGTGAGGCGTTTTCCTTCAACATTTGGAGAACGTCTTTGCAGGTTTCGCGAGTGGCATTCCAGTAGTCTTGTGAACCTCGCGTTGAATGAGCACTTGGCTCGTTCAGGCTTTTATTCGAGTCATTGCGCAACACCATCGGCCTGGCCGTTTTTACTGTCGTGCGCGTTTTTCGCGTGCGGCACTCTTTCAAGTGTGGGGATGTTTCTTTGGCAGTCAGTAACCTCGATATGCATGCTTTGTTCGTGCTGGGTGATTTGCGGGCAAAGCTGGTCAAGCAGTTTCAATCGCGTTTTGTTTACATCACCGAGCAAAACGCCGAAGGCATTTACGTTGCCGAAATCGACACCGAAAGCGCATTGGTGGTCGACGACAAGCCCGGCCTCAAGCTCAAGGTCGGCGACCATTTCAGCGCTTCGGTATTGCCCAGCCGTGAAGGCGGCAAGATGGACATCCGTTTTCGCGAGATCAAAATGACCGTGTACGGCCTGGGCGACTATGCCTTCGTCACCACGGCCGATGGCCATGCCATCGTATTCAAGGAAGGCCATAGCGCAGTTACGGTGTTCGCCGCCAACGAGCAGCTACAGGAAGGCCTGACCAAGACCCTCAAGGCTGTCACTGCCAAGGCCGCCAAGTGGCGCAAGGGCGAATTGGTGACCTTCAAGGCCAGCGAGTGACGGGCGTGAGTCGCGCCGATTTCCATCTGCAGAACCTCGATAGCGCCCGCGACGAAGCCCGGCGCCTGTTCGATGCAAAGACCGAATTGAAGGGTGCCTGGCTCGGTTGGGTCGCCTCGCAGATCTACGCTTTGCAGCCTGCTGAATACGCCAGCATGGTCAGACGCGAGCTTCAACGCTTGAAGGAAATGTCTGAAAAGTAGCCTTGTCCGTGTCATGCCCCTGAAAAAGCAGGAACCTCGTCTACAGTCAGTTGACTGAGTATTCAGAGGCCCCAGGCCTTCCTGCTATTGCTGTGAACAGCACGAGGTGCAAAAGCATGAACGGATTTCGACGGTTGCTGGCCGCTTTTATGGCCACATTCGGCTTGATGGCTGCGGTGCCGGCGGTCAGTGCGGCGCAGACCCCGATTCACTTCGCCGACCTGAACTGGGAAAGCGGCAGCCTGATCACCGATGTCCTGCGGATCATCGTCGAGAAGGGTTATGGCCTGCCGACGGATACGTTGCCAGGCACCACCATTACCCTGGAAACCGCGCTGGCCAACAATGACATTCAGGTCATCGGCGAGGAGTGGGCCGGGCGCAGTCCGGTGTGGGTCAAGGCCGAGGCCGAAGGCAAGGTCGCCAGCCTTGGCGATACGGTCAAGGGTGCCACCGAAGGCTGGTGGGTGCCTGAGTACGTGATCAAGGGCGACACCGCCAAAGGCATCAAGCCGCTGGCGCCGGACCTGCGCAGTGTCAGTGATCTGAAGAAGTACAAGGACGTGTTCAAGGACCCGGAAACCCCGAGCAAGGGGCGGTTCCTCAACAGCCCGATCGGCTGGACGTCGGAAGTGGTGAACAAGCAGAAGCTCACGGCTTATGGGCTGCAGGATGACTTCACCAATTTCCGCAGCGGCTCCGGTGCGGCGCTGGATGCCGAAATCAGTTCGTCGATCCGCCGGGGCAAACCGGTACTGTTCTATTACTGGTCGCCGACGCCGTTGCTCGGCAAGTTCAAACTGGTGCAACTGGAAGAGCCACCGTTCGACGCCGAGGCCTGGAAGACCCTGACCGACGCCGACAATCCCAACCCGAAACCGACCCGTTCGTTGGCCTCGAAACTGTCGATCGGGGTGTCTGCACCGTTTCAGAAGCAATACCCGCAGATCGCGGCGTTTTTCAGCAAGGTCGATTTTCCGATCGGCGATTTGAACAAGGCACTGGCCGATATGAGCGAGAAACACACCCCGCCACGGGAAGCGGCGGAGGCGTTCATGAAGGCCCATCCGGACGTGTGGCAGGCATGGTTGCCGAAGGATGTGGCGGAGAAGGTGCAGGCAGGTTTGTAGTGAAGTGGCGAGGGGGCTTGCTCCCTCGCCAGGTTGAGTCAGAACCGGGTCTGCACTGCCAGTTCAAAGGTGCGCGGTGTGCCCAGGTAGTAAGCCGGCGACACATGGGCGAATTCGGCATACACCTCGTTCGTCAGGTTACGCACGCGGCCGGTGATAGTGGTGTGCGTATCGACCTTGTAACTGAGGAAGCTCCCGAACAACGTGTACGACGGTACGGTCATGGTGTTGGCATTATCCGCATACACCGAGGCCACATACCGCGCATCAACCCCGCCTTGCCACTGTGGCGAAAAGTCATAGGTCAGCCACAGATTGCCGACCCGATCCGGCACATTGGTCGGCGTGTTGCCCTTGCGTGATACCACCACGCCGGCGGCGTTCTTCTCGTTGAACTCATCGTATTGCGCATCGACCCAGGCAAAATTGCCCTCGGCCAGCAGCTTGTCAGTGATCCGCAGTGAGCTGGCAATCTCGATGCCTTTGGATGTCTGCTGGCCGACCGGAATGCTGTTGGTCGGGTCCAGTGGATCGGTGACGGCAAAGTCTTTGCGCTCGATGGTGTAAGCCGCGACTGTCGCGGAACCGCGACCGTTCAGATAGTCGAACTTGCTGCCGATTTCCCATTGCTTGCCCGTTGAAACATCGAAGTCCTGAGTACCACCGGGTTGCTCGGCGGCGGTGCTGTATTGCACATAAACGTTGGCTGATGGAATGAACTGGTAGGTCAGGCCGACGCGCCCGGTGACCGGTTCCCAACTGCGCTTGAGGTGGCGCGGGTTGCTCGCCGTCACCGTGCGATGGTTGGTCACGTCCAGATCGATGTCGTCATAGCGCAGGCCGGTGAGCAACGAGAGTTTGTCAGTCAGTGCCAGGCGGTTTTCGGCGAACAACGCCTTGGTGGTGACCTCGTTGGTTTTGTCGCTGACAAATCCCGGCTTCGTGCCCGGAATGTCATAGAAGTGCCCCGGGCGATAATTGTTCGGGTCCACGGTGCTCGCGCCTTTGACGTTGAGCGGCGAGTTGGTGGTCTGGTTGACCTTGTACTCGAAGCCGCCGGACCAGGTGGTGTCGAGGCCGAACAGCGTGTTGTCGTGGCGCAGTTCGAACTGATTGCCGTCCTGCTCACCCTGATGCCGCACCTGATACGCAGTGGAGCGGTTCACGGCGCTGTTGTCGGCGTTGTACTGGTAGGTTTCGAGGTTGCGGTAATCACGCTGGCTGTCGAGGTGATAGAGCGTGTTGCGCAGGGTGGTGCTGTCATTGATCCGGTAATCGATGATCGAGCGCACCCAGATCGTCCGTTGCTCGTAGCGGCCGTCCTCGACGTTGTAGTTGTTGAAGCGATTGTGGCGGTCGATTTTCAACTCGCCGGCCTTGGGGTTGAGCACCGGGGTGCCCCAGTACGGGCTGTCTTCGTGTTCGTCTTGGTATTCCAGGGCCAGGGTGTGCGACAGGTTTGGCGTCAGGTCGCTGAGCAGAGAGAACGCCATGCTCCAGGCATCGCGTTCCTGACGGTCGATGTAGCCGTTGCTGGTGTTGTGGCTGACGTCGAGGCGGGCGTAATGCTGCACGTCGGCGCCGGGCTGGCTGAGGGCGTGGTTGAGGCCGAACGCGGTTTCGGTGGTGTCGTAGGTGCCATAGCTGACCCGGCCTTCGGCGGCTTGCTCGTCGCGAGTGGCCAGTTTGGTCACGTAGTTCAGCGAGCCGCCCACCGAACCGGCGCCGTTGATCAGCGACGACGGGCCGCCGACCAGCTCCACCCGATCATAGATCCACGAGTCCACCGGCCGCGCCAAACCACCAGAGACATTGACGCCGTTGAACATCTGGGTGATCTGGCTGCTGGTAAAACCGCGATAGGACACGAATCCGCCAAACCCCGGCGGGGCACTGGCGTTGACGCCGGGCAGGGTGTTGGCGGCGTCCTGGAAGTTCTGCGCACCGTGGCGCTCAATGTCGTTGCGGTTGGCGATGGCCACCGAAGCCGGGGTGTCGCGTACGCTCAGGCCTAGGCGCGAGGCCATGCCGCTGGACTGGTCGAGGCTTAGGCCGGGTTCGGCGCTGGACTCGCCGTCAATGGTGATCGGCGCCAGATCCACGGTGGATTGTGCCCAGGCGTTGACGGACAGGCAGCCGCACAGGCTCGCCAGCAAGGTAAGTTGTTTCATCGATTGAATCCTGAATGCTTGTCTAGGAGTCAGCGCACAGGCGAACGCCGCGCGTTGGCGCAGTGGGCTGACAAATCAAAAAGGCAAAGACACTCAGGCGAGCGGCGGGGCGCGGGGGTTGGCCGAAGGCCAGGTGAAGCGGGCAGGGAGGTCGGCGCTGACAATGATCGGCAGCGGCGGGCTGTGTTGTTCCGGCAGGATCGCCAGGGTCAGGCTGGAGTTGAACGCCGGGCCCATGCCGCCGGTGGAGCACAGCGGACAGCCAAAGGCTTTGGCCAGAGTCGGCAGTTTTTCTTCGGAAGGATTGGACGCAAGTGGCGCCTGGGTGCTCGGGTCGACGGCGCAGAACTGGCCACCGATTCCGTTGAGCTGCATCCCGACCATTTGTCCGTGACCGATGCTGCAGGCGAACACGTTGAACAGGACGCAGCAATAGAGCATCCAGGCCAGCAGTGAGCGATCGGTACGGGTGAATTTCATGGGGCGGCACTTTACCGCACCGCTGACCGGTCGTGCACATGTAAAAATGCCGACTAGGATGTTTTGTTCAAGTCCCTTGAAAGGATTCTCGACCATGACCTTTGTGTTGGCTCAATGGCTGGTGACGATATTTGCGGCGATCAGCCTGATGCATGTGTATTGGGCGATGGGTGGAGAGTGGGCGGCTGTGGCGGTGGTGCCGCAGGTTCCGGTGGATAACGGCGGACTGACGCTCAGGCCGGCGTTCAAGCCGTCAGGCTGGATCACGTTGGCGGTGGCGGCAGCCCTGCTACTGATTGCCGCACTGGTGTGCATGAGGGTGGGCTGGTGGTTTTCGCCGGTGCATCACTGGGCGTTGCAGTGGGTGATCAGCGCGATTGCGCTGCTGATGTTTGCAAGGGCGATCGGTGATTCGGAACTGGTGGGCTTTTTCAAGGAAGTGAAGGGTTCGCGGTTTGCCCGGCTCGACACTTGGATTTACTCACCGTTGTGTCTGATTCTGGGAGCCGGGCTGTTGGCTGTTGCCTGGATCTAGCTGCCGCTCTCGGTGCGTCGGCTGCTCACCTCGGCCGGCACATCGTCCCCGGCCATGCGTTTGCGGAACAACGCCGCACGCGCCAGCAGCAGGGTGGTCACCGGCACGGTGATCGACAGCAAGATCGGGATCAGCCACGCGTGCAGCACCGGCCCGGACTTGAGCGCGGAAAAGCAGATGATCGACGCCAGTGCCACGCACCACGCGCCGAGGGTCGAGGCCAGCGCCGGCGGGTGCATGCGCTGGAAGTAATCCTTCATCCGCAACAGCCCGGCTGCGCCGATCAGGGCAAACACGCCGCTGAGCACCAGCAGGATCGCCACCGGGATTTCCACCCACAGAGACAATTCAGCGTTCATTCGATCACCTCGCCACGCAACAGGAATTTCGCCAGGGCAAACGAGCCGACGAAACCGAACAGCGCGATCAGCAGCGCCGCTTCGAAATAGGTGTCGCTGGAATAACGAATCCCCAGCGTCAGCATCATCAACATGGCGACGATGTACAGGTAGTCCAGCGCCAGTACCCGGTCCTGTGCCGACGGCCCTTTGAACAGGCGAATCAGCGTCAGCACCATCGCCAGCGAGAACAGGAACAGCGTCAGCAGAATGGCATTCGACAGCAGCGGGCTCATTCGAAAATCTCCATCAACGGCCGCTCGTAAGTGACCTTGAAGTGCTGGATGAATTGCGCCTCGTCATCCAGGTCCCAGACGTGCAGCAACAGAATGCTGCGATCCAGCGCCAGCTCCGACCACACCGTGCCGGGCACTACCGTACAGATCATCGACAGCGCCGCCAGACCGTTGGCATCGCGCAGGTCCAGTGGGACCTTGATGAAGCGTGAGCGGGGCGGCCGGCGACCAGCATTAAGTACGCCCCACGCCACTGCGAGATTGGAGATGATTACGTCACGGCCGACCAGCAGGAACAGGCGCAGAATTGCACCGGGCCGGCGGATGTGGGTCTGTTGCGGGCGCAGTTTGCGCATCATCAGCGGCGCGCAGAAACCCAGCGCCGCCCCCAGCAGCAGGTTGCCGGGGCTGATCGACAGGTTCAGCACCAGCCACAGCAGCCACAGCGCAAGCGACAGCCACGGAGCAGGAAACAGACGCTTCATGGTTGCACCTCCAGCAGCGCAGCCTTGGCTTCCGGGCTTGGCACGGCGCGGGTACCAAGCACCGCCATCACGTATTGCTGCGGGTTGTTCAACGCGTCTGCGGCGGCCTGGGTGTAACGCAGCAGCGGCTCAGCCTTGAAGGTCAGGGCGATGCTCAGGCCGAGCAGCAGGAAAATCGGAACGCATTCGAGTTTGCGCAGCACCGGCGACGGGCGCTCTTCCGGCGACCAGAAACGCTGGATACCCAATCGCGAGAAAGCCATCAACGAGCCGAGGCCGGTGAGGATCAGCAATGCCAGCAACGTCCAGGCAGCAGTTGAGATCGGTTCGCCAGTGCCGAGCCCCAACGGGTTGAGCAATGCGCCGATCAGGCTCAGCTTGCCAATGAACCCCGACAGCGGCGGCATGCCGATGATCAACAGCGCACACGCAATGAAACTCAAGCCGAGGAAGGCCATGGTCCACGGAATCACCTGGCCGACGACGGCTTGCTGATCGTCGTCGAGGTTGATGCCCTTGACCGGTCGTTGCCATTCCTGTGGACGCGGCAGCAACTCGTTTTCGTCTTCGAGCGGTATTTCGATGGCGGTGCGCGAACGTTCGATCAGTTCCGCCAGCAGGAACAGTGCGCTGAGTGCCAGAGTCGAGCTGACCAGATAGAACAGCGCCGCGCCGATCAGGTTCGGCTGGGCGAAACCCACCGCCGACAGGAGAATCCCCGCCGATACCAGAATGCTCAGGCTGGCCATGCGCTCCAGGCGTTGCGCGGCGATGATCGCCACGCCCGCGCAGAGCATGGTCGCCATGCCGCCGTAGATCAGCCAGTCGCCGCCGAAGTAGGCCGAGGCGCCGGCCTGCCCGGAGAACAGCAGCGTCCACAGGCGCAGCAAGGTATAGACGCCGACCTTGGTCATGATCGCGAACATCGCCGCCACCGGCGCACTGGCCGAGGAATAGGCCGGCACCAGCCAGAAGTTCAGCGGCCACATCCCGGCCTTGGCCAGGAACGCCACCGCCAGAATCGCCGCGCCGGCATGCAGCAAGCCACGATCGGCCTCCGGCACCAGCGGAATCTTCATTGCGAGGTCGGCCATGTTCAGCGTGCCGGTGACGCCGTAGATCAGCGCCGCGCCAATCAGAAACAGCGACGAAGCCAGCAGGTTGATCGAAATGTAATGCAGCCCCGACGACACCCGTGCCCGGCCCGAGCCGTGGAGCAGCAAACCGTAGGAGGCCGCGAGCAGCACTTCGAAGAACACGAACAGGTTGAACAGGTCAGCCGTCAGGAACGCGCCGTACAGGCCCATCAACTGAATCTGGAACAGCGCGTGGAAGCTTGAGCCTGCGCCATCCCAGCGCGCCATGGCGAACAGCAGGGCGCTGACGCCGATGATGCCGGTCAGCACCAGCATCAAGGCCGACAGCCGATCGACCACCAGCACGATGCCGAACGGCACTTGCCAGTTGCCCGGCAGGTAGACGCCGATGGAGCCGGGTACGCCGGTGGTCTGGGTCCATTGCAGCAACAGCACGGAAATGCCCAGGCCCAGCAGGCTGGAGAACAGGTTGATCTTGGCCTTCAGCGGCCGGTGTTTCTCGCCGAGCATCAACATGATGGCGGCGGTCAGCAGCGGCAGCAGAATCGGCGCAGCGATCAGGTGAGTCATCGCCGTCATTCCTTGGGCTCCCGACCGTCCACATGGTCGGTGCCGGTCAGGCCCCGTGAAGCGAGCAGCACCACCAGGAACAGCGCGGTCATGGCGAAGCTGATGACGATGGCCGTCAACACCAGCGCCTGAGGCAGCGGGTCGGTGTAATTGAGCAGATCCTGCGGTACGCCGTCCTTGATGTTGGGTTCCTTGCCGATGAACAGGCTACCCATGCTGAAGATGAACAGGTTGACGCCGTAGGACAGCAGGCACAGGCCCATGACCACCTGGAACGTCCGCGGGCGCAGGATCAGCCAGACGCCGGAGGCGGCGAGCACTCCGATGGCGATTGCGATGACTTCTTCCATCAGACGGCTCCTTTGATGGCAGCGGTTTTATGACCCCGGACCGATTGGTGGGCGAGGGCGGTAAGGATCAACAACGTCGAACCGACCACCACCGCATACACGCCGATGTCGAAGAACAGCGCGCTGGCGATATGGATGTCACCCAGCACCGGCACGCTGAAATGCCAGGTGTGTGTGGTGAGGAACGGATAACCCGCCAGCATCGCGCCAAGACCGGTGACCGTGGCGAACAGCAACCCGGTGCCCATCCAGCGCAGCGGTCGCAGGCTCATTTGCGCCTCGACCCACTGGGTGCCGGCGACCATGTATTGCAGGATGAACGCCACCGACATCACCAGGCCGGCGACGAACCCGCCGCCCGGTTGGTTGTGGCCGCGCAGGAACAGGTAGAACGACACCACCAATGCAATCGGCAGCAACAGGCGAACCAGCACCGCCGGCACCATCATGAAACCGAGTGCGGTGTCGCTGGCCGAACGCGGGTTGACCAGATCGGTGACCACGTCCGGCGCCAGCAGGCGTTGCTGGGCTGGCAGTTGCAGGCTTTCTTTCGGTGGGCGGAAGCGTCGCAGCAGGGCGAATACGGTCAGCGCCACGGCCACCAGTACGGTGATTTCACCGAGGGTGTCGAAACCACGGAAGTCCACCAGCATCACATTGACCACGTTGCTGCCGCCACCTTCAGGCAGGGCACGGCTCAGGTAGAACGAGGAAATGTCGTTCGGGGTCTGCCGGGTCAGCATCGCGTAGGACAGCAGCGCCATGCCGCCGCCGACGGCAATCGACAGCAGCAAGTCGCGCAGACGCCGCACACGGGCCTTGCGCAGGCTGCTCGGCAGCGGCGAAACCTCTTCGATCCGTCGTGGCAGCCAGCGCAGGCCCAGCAGGATCAGCACCGTGGTCACCACTTCGACCACCAGTTGTGTCAGGGCCAGATCCGGTGCCGAGAACCAGACGAAGGTCACGCAAGTCATCAGGCCGCAGACGCTGACCATGGTCAGGGCGGCGAGACGGTGATACTTGGCCTGCCACGCGGCGCCGAGGGCGCAGGCGATTGCCAGCAGCCACAGGGTCACGAACACGATGGAGCCGGGGATCTTCGGCCGGTCACCCCAGCTCAGGCTGCTGTGCAGCATCGGGATCAGCCCGGCGAGCACTGCCGCCAATACCATCAGGAACAACTGCGTTTGCAGGCGTTTGGTGCCGATTCGCCGCTCCAGACGTCGGGCCAGGCGCATCATCGCCACCAGGCTGCGCTCGAACAGACGCTTGCCGTTGAAACGGCCCACCAGCGGCGGGAACTTGAAGCGGCCACGCTTGAGCTGATTACGCAACAACAGGTAGACCACGATGCCGCCGGACATGGCGATCAGGCTCATGATCATCGGTGCATTGAGACCGTGCCAGATCGCCAGACTGTATTCCGGCAGCACGCCACCGACCACCGGCAACGCCGCGGCGGCCAGCAACGGGCCGACCACTTGAGCCGGGAAAATCCCTACCAGCAAACAGGTGAATACCAGCAACTCAACCGGTGCACGCATCCAGCGTGGCGGCTCGTGCGGTGTGTGCGGCAGATCGGTGGCGGTCGGGCCGAAGAACACGTCGACGGTAAAGCGCAGCGAGTACGCAACGCTGAACGTACCGGCGATGGTCGCCACGATGGGCAGCGCGGCTTCAACCCACGCCGTGGCATTGATGAACACGGTTTCGGCGAAGAACATTTCTTTCGACAGGAAACCGTTGAGCAACGGCACGCCGGCCATGGACGCACTGGCGACCATCGCCAGGGTGGCGGTGAACGGAATCAGTTTGAACAGGCCGTTGAGCTTGCGGATGTCGCGGGTGCCACTTTCGTGGTCGATGATCCCGGCAGCCATGAACAGCGAAGCCTTGAAGGTCGCGTGGTTGAGAATGTGGAACACCGCCGCGACCGCTGCCAGCGGACTGTTCAGGCCCAGCAGCAAAGTGATCAGGCCGAGGTGGCTGATGGTCGAGTAGGCCAGCAGCCCCTTGAGGTCGTTCTGGAACATCGCGCAGTACGCGCCGAGCAACAGCGTGGCGGCGCCGGCACCGCTGACGATGTAGAACCATTCTTCGCTGCCGGACAGCGACGGCCATAACCGCGCGAGCAAGAAGACCCCGGCCTTGACCATGGTCGCCGAGTGCAGATAGGCCGAAACCGGTGTCGGCGCCGCCATCGCGTGGGGCAGCCAGAAGTGGAAGGGGAACTGGGCGCTTTTGCTGAGGGCGCCGATAAGAATGAGGGGAAGCAGGATAGGGTAGAGGGCATGTGCGCGAATCTGATCGCCGGCGGCCAGGACCTTGTCCAGGTCATAGCTGCCGACCACATGGCCGAGGATCATGACCCCCGCCAGCAGGCACAATCCGCCGGCACCGGTAACCATCAGCGCCATATAGGCGCCGCGCCGGGCGTCGTGGCGGTGGTGCCAGTAACCGATCAACAGGAACGAAAAGAGGCTGGTCAGCTCCCAGAAAAACACGATCTGGATCAGGTTGCCCGAGATCACCAGCCCGAGCATGGCGCCCATGAACGCCAGAAAGAACGCGAAGAAACGCGGCACCGGGTCATCCGGCGACATGTAATAACGGGCATACAAGGAAACGAGGGTGCCGATGCCCAGCACCAGCATCGAGAACAGCCAGGCGAAGCCGTCCATGCGCAGGACGAAGTTCAGGCCCAGGCTGGGCAGCCACATGAACTCTTCACGGATCACGCCGCCATGGGCGATTTGCGGGAACAGCAAGGCGACCTGGACAGTACCGATCAAAGCGACCAGACCTGCCAACAGGGATTCGGCGTTACGTGCGTTGTGCGGCAGCACGGCTGCCAGACAGCTGCCCACAAAAGGCAGAAGCAGTAGAACTATCAGGGACATAGGCTTCTAATCTGCGGAAGTTTGTGAAGCATCATACGTGCCAGCTCCCGGATCGCCAAACGCGAGGATGTCTCTGAATCCTACAAAGTAGCCGGAAATTGTTTGGTTCACATTGTTTCAGGGAGGGGAAATGCGCGAACCCACGCTTTAGCGTGGGTTCGATCAGTGCTCGGTTTCGCGGCTCAGCTCTTCTTCGAGGTCCGACGTGGTTTTGCCCTTGGTCTTCAACTCACTGACGATCACCGCCGCCACAATCAACCCGGCGCCCACCAATGCAATCGCCGGCAGACGTTCACCGGCAATCCGACCGGCGATCCCTGCCCAGACCGGCTCACCCGCGTAGATCAGGGTCGCACGAGTCGGCGAAACGCTTTTCTGCGCCCAGTTCATCGCCACCTGAATCGCTGCGCTCATCGCACCTAATCCCAGGGCGGTGCTCAGCAGTAACCACGAGAAGTCCGGAAGCGCTTCACCGGTCGGCACCACCATCAAAAACGCCAGTGCCGAGGTCACCGCCAGTTGCACCACCGTTACCCGGCGCACATCGACCTGGCCCGCATAAGTGCTGATCAGGATGATCTCCGCCGCTATGGCGATGGCGCTGATCAGTGTGGCGATTTCACCGGGACTGAAATTCAACGATGCGCCGGACGGCCCCGACAGCAGCATCAACCCGGTAAACGCCAGCATGATCCCGATGCTCGGCATCAAACCGGGACGACGACCGAGTACCAACCATTGCAGCAGCGGCACAAACGGCACGTACAACGCGGTGATGAACGCCGATTGACTGCTGGGGATGGTCTGCAAGCCAACGGTCTGCAAGCCATAGCCGAGCATGATCGCCACGCCGATGAACGCGCCGGCCTTGAGTTCGAACAAGGTCAGCTCACGCAGGTGTTTCCACGAAAACAGCGCGACGATGCTCGCCGCTGCGGCAAAGCGCAGGCCAACGAAAAACATCGGCCCGCTGACGGTCATCGCGTGCTGCACCAGCAAAAAAGTGCCACCCCAAAGCATGGTGATCAGCACCAGCACGCATTCGGCTTTGCTGAACCGGGAAAACCGCAGGGGAGTTTGGGGGGAGTTGGCTGACGTCATGACCTTGCGCACTTTTGAAGAGGCGACGCACAATGCGCCAAATGTTGCGCAGTATACTGCCCAACCCCAGCCAGTGAGCAATATAGTGCACAAAGATTCTGTACAGCGGGCTTCGGTCCTGCAACACGTCAGCCAGAACGTCCGACGCCTGCGCCACGCCGCCGACATGAGCCAGACGGCCTTGGCGGAAAAGTCCGGGGTCAGCCGGCGCATGCTGGTCGCGATCGAGGCCGGCGAAAAAAACGTCAGCCTGACCACCCTCGATCGTGTCGCCGAAGCCCTCGAAGTGGCGTTCAGCGATCTGATCCAGGCCCCGGACAACCGCGATCCGGGCCGTATCAACGAACTCGCCTGGGCCGGCAGCATTCCCGGCAGCAAAGCCGTTTTACTGTCCAAGGCCAACGCCACTCGCGCGGTAGAACAGTGGGAATGGTGCCTGCAACCGGGTGAGGTCTATCCCTCGCAACCGGACGCCGAGGGCTGGAGCGAGCAGATTTTCGTCTTTGAAGGCTGCCTGACCCTGATGCTCGGCGACCAGCCGCAGCACATCGCCGCCGGCGAGTTTTTCATGTTCGCCAGCAACCAGCCGCACACCTATCGCAATGACGGGGAAGTCGCGGCGCGGTTCGTGCGTAATGTGGTGATCTGACTGTTGCAGGGCCGACAGCGGATAAACAGTTTGCTCTATTCTGCGTGCAGACTGCTTTAAGTTGTTCTATCAATCTATTGATAAATAAAGAAAATATATTCAGGCATGACTCCTGCTAAGGGTTCTGGATCCTCATCCGGAAACCACGGAGTCGCCTCACATGACCATCTCAAATCACACCACCAAATGCCTCCTGAAAATCGGGAGTGCCGTCTGATGCCCCGTGAAATCCGCCTCAACGCCTTCGACATGAACTGCGTCGGCCACCAGTCGCCGGGCCTGTGGGCGCACCCTCGTGATCGCTCCTGGCAGTACAAGGATCTAGAGTACTGGACCGATCTGGCGAAAATCCTCGAACGCGGCAAGTTCGACGGCTTGTTCATCGCCGACGTGCTGGGCATCTACGACGTGTACAACGGCAATGGCGAAGCGGCCATCCGGCAGGCGGCGCAAGTGCCGGTCAATGACCCGTTGCAACTGATCCCGCCGATGGCGCTGGTGACCGAACACCTGGGGTTCGGCCTGACAGCTTCGTTGTCCTTCGAACATCCGTATCCGTTCGCCCGACGCCTCTCGACCCTCGATCACCTGACCAAGGGCCGCGCCGGCTGGAACATCGTCACGTCCTATCTGGAGAGCGGTGCGAAGAACATCGGTCAGCAAGCCCAGACTGAACACGATGCGCGCTACGACTTCGCCGAAGAATACCTGGAGGTCTGCTACAAACTCTGGGAAGGCAGTTGGGAAGAGGGCGCGATTCTGCGGGATCGCGAACGGCGGATTTTCAGTGACCCGAGCAAAATCCACGAGATCCGCCACCACGGTAAACACTTCCAGGTGCCGGGCATTCACCTCTGCGAACCGTCGCCGCAGCGCACGCCTGTTCTCTATCAGGCGGGCGCTTCCAGCCGGGGCAAGCAGTTTGCTGCCGAGCATGCCGAGTGCGTTTTCGTCGCTGCGCCGTCGAAAGTGCTGCTCAAGAAAACCGTGGCCGACATTCGCCGCCGCGCTGCGGAGGCAGGGCGCGATCCGTCGAAGATCCTGATCTTCAACCTGCAAACGGTGATCCTCGGCGAAACCGATGCCAAGGCCAAAGCCAAGTTCGAGGAGTACAAATCCTGGGTCAGCTACGAGGGCGCGATGGCGCTGATTTCGGGCTGGACCGGCATCGACTTCAGCCGCTTCAAACCGGACGAACCGCTCAAGCATGTGCACACCAACGCGATTCAGTCGGCGGTCGAGGCGTTTTCCACGGCGGATCCGAACAAGGTCTGGACCCCCAACGAACTGGCCGACTGGGTCGGCATCGGCGGTTTCGGCCCGTTGTTCGTCGGCAGCCCGGAAACGGTGGCGGACCTGTTGCAGGAATGGGTCGACGAAACCGATGTCGACGGCTTCAATCTGGCCTACGCGCTGACCCACGAAACCTTCATCGACGCCGTGGAATTGCTGGTGCCGGAGTTGCAGAAACGCGGTGTTTACAAGACCGAATACACGCCGGGGACCTTGCGCGAGAAGCTGTTTGGCGAGGGGCCGAAATTGCCGCAGGTCCATCCGGGCAGCGGTTATCGAAACCTGGGCGAGTTGCATCGGCAGGAGAAAAAGGTCGCGTCTGTCTAGACTCGCTCGCAGCGTCTGCACGACACTGACTTGAGCAAACCCTCAGCAGCGAGAATGGCATGACTCAAACCGATACGACCGCCATCCGTCACGCCGACATCCTGATTGTCGGCGGTGGCCTCAGCGGCGCGATGCTGGCGGTGCAATTGCTGCGTCTGCCGGGCCGGCGGCGGATTCTGGTGATCGAACCCCGGGCCGAACTGGGCCGGGGCGAAGCGTACAGTGCGGTGGAGCTGGGCCACACACTCAACGGCAACGCCGCACGGATGAGCGTCGACCCGGACAATGCCGATGACTTGACCCAGTGGCTGACCGATCACATTGCCGGCGGCGGCTGGCCTGAATCCGATCAGCAACATGTACCGGTCAGCGAGCTGTTTCCGCCCCGGGGCCTGTTCGGCGTCTATGTGCAGCAGCGTCTGGCCGAAGCGCAGCAGGTGGGCGCGCAACATGGTTCGACGGTCGAGCATGTGCGCGCAGAGGTGATTGATGTGCAGGCTTCAGTTGATTCGGTGCAGCTCACCTTGAGCGACGGCCAGCGACTGCAAGGCGCTTTTGCGGTGCTCGCCACCGGCATGTTCCCCGCCGCCCGTACGCCGCAAAAGCAGTCCAGCGGCCTCAATGCCGCCGCGCTCGACCCGTGGGATGTGGGCGCCATGCGCCAGCTCGATCCGCAATCCACGGTGTTGATCATCGGCTCCGGCCTGACCATGGTCGATGCCGTGGTCTCGCTGGAGCAGGCCGGGCATCGCGGGCCGATCGAAGTGTTTTCCCGGCACGGGCTGTTGCCCCATGTGCGTCGACAGCCGCCGGCGTGGGCGGACTTTCTCGCCGAGGATCACAGCCTCCGCACGCCACGCCAGTTGCTGCGCGAATTGCGCCGGCATTGCCAGGTCGCCATCGCCCAAGGCATCGACTGGCAGGCGCCGCTGGATACGGTGCGCGCGCATATCGGTCGGCTGTGGAGCCAGGCGAGCGATGCGCAGCGCCGGCAATTCGTGCGGCATGTGCGGCCGTGGTGGGAGAGCCATCACCATCGTTCGCCGCCGCTGAGTGCGGAGCTGGTCGAGCGTCTGCACCGCGAAGGGCGCCTGCGTATTCACGCCGCGTCCTATAAAGGTCTTGAGCCGGTGTCGGGCGGAGGTGTCGGCATTCGCGTCCGTCGTCGGGGCGAGAGTGAAACGCGCGTGGTGCAAGGCGCGGCGCTGATCAATTCCAGTGGTATCGAGTATGACTGGCGCCGGGTCGACCGGCCCTTGCCTCAGCAGTTGCTGGCCCGTGGGCTGGTGCAACCGGGGCCATTGGCGCTGGGGATTGCGGCGGCGGTGGACGGCGCGGTGCTGGATGCTCAGGGGAAAGTGTCACAAAGACTGTTCGCGATGGGCCCGCCACTCAGAGGGATGTGGTGGGAAAGTACCGCAGTGACCGATGTCGCGTCACAGGCCAAGGCGTTGGCGGCGCGGCTGGTGGCTCAATAGTCGTAACCGTACTCGGAGGCGTTCTGCGCAACGTAGAGCGTCTGCTCCAGGCTGCCCGTGGCTTCGCTGCCAAGGCCGACGGTGTCAACGTTCAATGTGCCGGACTGACCGACACTGGTCATGGCTACGACGTGCCCGTTGCCGTGGGCGTTGGCAATCGCTGAGGTGGCGCCGATCAGCGCGACGATGAACCCGAGGGCAATGAAGTCTTTCATGGGTGCACCAGAAAGTGGGAAGAAGATGACCGCCACTTTATGGCCACGGGCGCCAGAAGAAAAAACACCTTTTCAGATAGTTGTTATCAAAGGCGTTGATGCGTGATCAGCGCGGCAGGGTGTTGCTCAGCCAGCGCTGGCGCATTTTCTCCAGGCGGCCGTCGGCGCGCAGCGTATCCAGTGCCTGTTGCCAGCGTGCGACCTGTTTGGGGTCGGTCTGTCGGGAGAACGCGATGTAGGTGTCCTGCTTCATCAACGGCAACTGGTACTGCAAACGCCCCGGTTCCATGCCCTGCTCGCGGGCGAGGGCGGCGCTGGACAAGGTGTCGGACACCACAAAGTCGGTCCGCCCGAGACTGAACAGACGCATCATCTGTTCCGGGGTTTCCACGCCGTAAAGGTTGGTCAGGTCCTGTTCCTGCAAATAGCTGTAGACCAGCCATTTGCGTGGCACGGTGATCCGGCCCAGGTGATCGGCTTCACGCAGGCTGCGTACCGGTGGGTGAAAATTGTCGTGGGCATACAGCGCGGTTTCGACTTCGATCAACGGCCCGACCCATTGGTAGCTGTCGTCGCGTGCGTCGGTGCGCAGGACAGTAAATACGCCGGTGTCCGGGGTATCGCTGGCCATGCGCAGGGCGCGCAGCAGCGGCACTTGCTGCAAGTGAATGCGATCGCCGGTCTGCGCGGCCAGGGCCTGCACCACATCCACGCCGAAGCCCACCAGTTGATCGCCCTGAAGGAAATGCAGCGGAGGATGATTGTCGGTGAGCAGTTGCAGATCTGCCGCATTGGCCGTCAGGGCCAGAAAAGACAGCAGGCAGGCGGCAAAACGTTTCATGGATCGTCCCTGAACAAATCAATCGCCCAGCTTAGTACGCCCACATGACGGCTGTCGTGGGGAATCAGCGGGGCTTTTGTGTCAGAGAGCAGGGCGGATCGGTAGTGTCGATGAGCCATGAGGGAGCGAGCTCACTCCCTCATGGTCAAACTGCATCGATTGCGGTCAGGAAACCACGCGATAGCACGGCACGTACGCCGCGCCGCCCGGCAGTTTCATCCGGTGCTGGGCGACGAAGGCTTTGAGCAGCAGGTCCAGCGGCTGCATGATCGCGGCGTCGCCACGGATCTGATACGGGCCGTGTTCCTCGATCAGGCGAATGCCCTTGTCCTTGACGTTGCCGGCGACGATCCCGGAGAACGCGCGGCGCAGGTTGGCTGCCAGTTCATGCGGAGGCTGGTCGCGGTGCAGCTTGAGGTTGGCCATGTTTTCGTGGGTCGGGTCGAACGGACGCTGGAAGCCTTCGTCGATCTTCAGCAGCCAGTTGAAGTGGAACGCGTCGTTGCGTTCGCGGCGGAACTGCTTCACGGCTTTGAGGCCCGCGGTCATCTGGCGCGCCACTTCGGCCGGGTCGTCGATGATGATTTCGTAGTGCTGTTTCGCCGCTTCGCCGAGGGTGGCGGTGACGAAAGCGTCCAGTTGCTCCAGGTACGGCGCGGCATGTTTCGGCCCGGTCAGGATCACCGGGAACGGCAGGCCGGCGTTGTCCGGGTGCATCAGGATGCCCAGCAGGTACAGGAACTCTTCGGCGGTGCCGGCGCCGCCCGGGAAGATGATGATGCCGTGGCCGACGCGGACGAAGGCTTCGAGGCGCTTTTCGATGTCCGGCAGGATCACCAGCTCATTGACGATCGGGTTCGGCGCCTCGGCGGCGATGATGCCCGGTTCGGTCAGGCCCAGATAGCGGCCACCGTGGATGCGTTGTTTGGCATGGGCGATGGTCGCACCTTTCATCGGGCCTTTCATCACGCCGGGGCCGCAGCCGGTGCAGATATCGAGGCTGCGCAGGCCCAGTTCGTGGCCGACTTTCTTGGTGTATTTGTATTCTTCGGTGTTGATCGAGTGGCCGCCCCAGCACACGACGATCTTCGGCTCGACGCCCGGACGCAGGGTGCGCGCGTTGCGCAGCAGGTGGAAGACGTAGTCGCTGATGCCCTGTGAGGTGCTCAGGTCGATGCTCAGGGCATCGAGTTCGTTCTCGGTGTAGACGATGTCGCGCAGGGCACTGAACAGCATTTCCCGGGTGCTGGCGATCATTTCGCCGTCGACGAAGGCGTCGGCCGGGGCGTTCAGCAGTTCCAGGCGCACGCCGCGATCCTGCTGGTGGATGCGGATTTCGAAGTCTTTGTAGGCTTCCAGAATGGTTTTTGCGTTGTCGACATGGGCGCCAGTATTGAGGATTGCCAGGGCGCACTGGCGGAAGAGGGTGTAGGTACTGCCGGTTCCGGCCTGGCTCAGTTGCTGAACTTCACGTTGGGAAAGGGTTTCCAGGCTGCCTTTTGGGCTGACCGAGGCATTGATTACGTGTCGTTGGGTCATGCAGTGATCCTTAAAACGATGTCATTGCCGGCCTGGCCAATGGCATCCGAATAGTGTGTATCCATGAATGAAGATGGCACGATCTGCGTGGTATCGCCATGTCCCCGTTGGACGCTGAAAAGATGAAAAGGAGCTCCAGCATAGCTAAATCCGCCTCAGAGGCGATAATGCGCCGGCCTCTTTTTATTTCAAGCCATGGAAGCCTGTCACGATGTTCGAGATTCAACCGATCGATGCCATCACTTATCGCCAGCAGACCCGGCGCAGCACGCTGATCATCGCGCTGCTGTTCCTGTTACTGGCGATGGCGTTTTCGACCGTGGCGGTGGCGCTGTTCGGCGAGCCGGGCGGGGATAATCTGCGGTTCAATGTCGGCGGGGTGTTCGGCGCATTTCTGTTGACGGCGGCGTTGTTGCGCGGGCGTTTCTGGCATCAGACCTGGATGGCCCCGGCGGTGTACGGCTGGCGGCTCAAGCGCAGCCTGATGAGCGTGACCAACGTCATGCATCAGGTGACGGCGGCGGTCGAGAAGGGGGATCCGACGGCAATGAAAGTACTGCGTTTCTATCATCTTGGCCTGACCCAAATGCACGAATTGGACGGCAACTCCAGCGATTATGCGCAATTGCATCGGGAAGTCGAGGCGCACAAGGCTCGGATGGAGGCGCTCGGTCTGGACACCGATCAGACGCGCCTCGATCCGGCCTGGCTGGAAGCCTTGAAGTCGCGTTAAAACGGAATGCGGGCGGCGCGACGCAGTTTCCACTGACGGATCAGACGCCCGTATACCAGCAGGTTGATCGCCAGCACCACGCTGCCCAGCGCTAGTTGAATCTGCGGGGTCAGCCCCGCCGGGTAGATGATCGGCCAGACGTAATGCTCGATGAAACCGCCGGCATACTCGGTCTGCCCGGCGGCGTGGCGCATCAGGTTTTCCCAGTAGGTCAGCGGGCAGGTCAGGTGCAACACCTCGACCATCACGCCCCAAGTTGCGGCCGGCAGATGCAGCCACGCCACTCGGTGCCATTTGAGCACCAACAGCCCGCCAAACAGCACGAACAGAATGAACGATAGGTGAAACAGCACCAGCCCGTCGGCGGCAATTCGATACAGCATGTCGTCTCCCTGACGAAGATGTGAGTGGCTGCAATGGTACGCCGGTCGGCGGCTCGCGGCTGAGAGATTTCTGGCAACTGCGCAAGATTGTTCAAGCCATGAAAAGGCGTTTACTGGCAGAGTCCGGGGTCTTGTCTCACGGTTGAAGAGCGTTATGTCTGACTCATTAATGCCGCGCAGTGCCTTTCTTCGCGGAGCCGCGGCGATCATGCCGTTATCCCTGGCGACCGCGCCGTGGGGGCTGCTGGCCGGCTCCATGGCGATCGAAGCCAACCTCACGCCGCTGCAAGGGCAGGGCCTGTCGAGCATCGTGTTCGCTGGCGCTGCGCAACTGGTGGCGATCGGCATGCTCAAGGGCGGTGCCGGGATTTTCTCGATATTGCTGACCACGCTGCTGCTGACGTCGCAGCATTTGCTTTACGGCATGAGCATGCGTCATGTGATTTCGCCGTTGCCGGGTCGCTGGCGCATTGGCCTGGGCTTTTTGCTCACCGATGAACTGTTTGCCCTGACCAGTCAGCACGACCGTCAGCAGTTCAATCGCTGGTATGCCCTCGGCGTCGGCCTGACGTTCTATATGGCCTGGAACCTCTTCACCCTGGCCGGCATCGTGCTCGGCAGCAGCATTCCGGGGCTTGAGCATCTGGGGCTGGACTTCTCGATTGCCGCGACCTTCATCGCCCTGATCACCCCGGTGGTGCGCAACGTGCCGACCGTGGTTTGCGTGGCGGTGTCGCTGTTCTGCTCGGTGCTGTTCAGTTATTGGCAGTGGGGTTCGGCGCTGGTGCTGTCGGGACTGGCGGGAATGACCGCAGGGTTTATCTGCAACAAGCTATATCGGGAGCGCACATGATCGTCTGGGCAGTGATTTTCGGCATGGGGATTCTGGTATTCCTCAACCGCTATGTATTTCTCGAACCGCGCTTGCCGGTGCGTTTGAGCAGTAACGCACGGCAATTTCTGGGTTTCGCCGTACCGGGGATGTTGACCGCGATTTGCGGGCCGATCGTGTTCATGCCGGATAAACAGCTGAATCTGCAGTGGGATAATCCCTATTTGCTGAGTTCTTTAGTCGCCATCGGACTAGTGATCTACACGCGTAATACGTTGCTTAGCATGCTATTGAGTATGGCGTTCTTCTTTCTGTTGCGCTGGTGGTTGTAAGTTGCCTGTCTGAATCTGTTCTACGCTATAAGGATGACTGACGACTTATGGCAGCGAGGTGAACATGGCAACCGAGCAGAAACGTCCCGAAGAAGATGAAGAGCCGAGCGAAGAAGAGATCGAGCGGGAGAAACACAAGGAGCAGACCTGGAAACATGACGACAGCCGCGAGTTGTCCGATCGCGACCAGGAACGCCCGCTCAAACCTTGAGCGCTACTACGAAAAAGCCCCGCGATTGCGGGGCTTTTTCGTTTCATCAAAGATCGTCCAGCTGTGTGAAATCGGGGTGTGAAGCCCGATAGCCCAAGGTCTTGTCGATCCAGGCATTCAGCTCGTTGACCATCACCGGCGGGTGGCAGGGATAGTGTTGGAGAGTGGTGCGCAGAATGCGGTCGATCTCGGGTACGTCACGCAGGTTTCGAGTCTTTATGTAGTGGGCGATAAAACAGTCGAGTTGAAAGCGTTCTGTCATGGACAGATAAATACACTCCAGGCCGTTGGCCTGTTTGATTGCAAAATCGTCGCGCAACTTAGTTCTCTGCAAGGCTTGTAAGTTTGTAGGGTATTCCCGGTTTGTTGACTCTTTGGTCAACTGGTATGCCAATAGGAAATGCGGCGCGCATGCTATCTGTAGTGTTACTAAATGTATGTATGACGATTGAAATGTCAGACAGGCGGTTGGTTTTAATCAAACGATTGATTCAATGATTGTTTCGAGATTGAAACACTGACTGTAACGAACGGTTTTCACTTGCACTGTGGCATCAATCTGATTCGCACCTTCCGACTATTTGATAGACGTGTCACCCCGGACAATATTTAGGCCACCACTTCAATCAATTCCGCGCCCTGATTGCGTGAGTTGCCGACAGCTTTGCCGACTTTGTGCCATTCGAAGGCCTCGCTGCCCAACCCTTCGAACAGCAGCATTTGCTCGGCGCGCTCCACGGGCGTGGCGGGATCGAGCCATTCCCGCGCCCCCTCGGCAGACAACACGATGGGCCGGCGATCATGCAGATCGAGCAGGCCGCCTTCGCTGTCGGCGGTGATGATCACGAAACCGTCGTCTTCCCTCGATTGCGCATCGGGTGCCGGAAACTGGCCGATGGCGGCGCAGAAAACCGGTTGATGATCGACCCGATGGATCAGCCAGGGTTGGCGGCTCTTGTCCGGCCCGTCGACCCACTCGAACCAGTTGTCGACCGGCACGATCAGGCGGTGACGCCAGATCGCCCGAAAGAACGGGCCGTGGACGACTTTTTCGACCCGCGCATTGATCGGCGCAGCGCGATCCCTGGCCCAGTGTGGGCGCCAGCCCCAGCGCAGGTTATCGGCGTACAAGCGTTGTTCGTGTTGATGAAGAATGGCCAGCGCAGTGGTGGGCGCCGCGTTGTAGTGCGCCAACGGTGCGTCGCCGACGTGATTGATCAACGCATCGGGAATGCTCAGCACCGCAACGAAATCGTGGATGCCGCGGTACTGCGAAAGTCTTCCGCACATCGGCCGAGCCTCCGGCGAACACTGCCTGAAGGTTCAGCTTAGTTGTGCGGATCAGTCCTTGCTGCCCTGACCGGTGAAGGTGTCGCGCCAGGCCAGCCAACGGCGCTCGAGCGCGGCGAGCAGGCCATCGCTGAGTTTGCCCAGCAGCGCCAAAACGATGATCGCCGCCAGCACGATGTCCGGGCGCGAGGTTTCACGACCGTCGCTTAACAGGTAACCGAGGCCCTTGGTCGCTGCGATCAGTTCGGCCGCCACCAGAAACATCCACGCCAGGCTCATGCCACTGCGCAGCCCGGTGAACAGGCCGGGCAGGGCGGCGGGCAGCAGAATCCGGCGCACCAGTTGCAGGCGACTGAAACCATAGATATGGCCGACTTCCACCAGTTTGCGGTCGATGTTGCGGATCGCCGCGACCACGTTGACGTACACCGGAAAGAACGCACCGATGGCGATCAGGACGATTTTCGAGGTCTCGTCGATGCCCAGCCACAGCAGCAACAGCGGCACCCAGGCCAGACTGGGAATTGAACGCAGGGCGGCGAAGGTCGGCTCAAGGTACGCCTCGGCCTCACGGCTCAGACCAACCCACGCGGCAAACACCAGCGCCAGACTTGCGCCGATGGCAAACCCGATCAGCACGCGAATCAGGCTGGCACCGATGTGTTTCCACAAGGCGCCTTCGGCCAGATCAGTCAGGGTCAGGGCGACTTCGCTCGGCGCAGGCATCTGATAGGACGGCAGCCAGCCGACGCGCACGATGATCTCCAGGGCGATCACGATCAACAGCGGCAGGGCCAGCCCTTTGAGGCGCCGCCGCCAAAGCGGATTCAACGGCAGGGTTTGTCGGCGCGGCAGCGGCGCGGCCAGGCGGGCGGGCAGGTCATTGCTCATGGACGGTTCTCCGCTCACGACAAATCCGCGACGGGCGCGGATTCGTTGTGAGCCTGATCGGTTACTGGGCGGCGGCCACTTGCTGGAAACCGGTGTCGATCAGTTGATCGATCACCTGATCGACATTCACCCCACGACGCACCAGTTCTTCGGAGACCAGAATCGGCGCGGCGGCTTTCGAAGCCAGCACGTCCTTGGCGGTCAGTTGCGGGCTGCTCAGGTCGGTGCGCGACAATTGCAGCTTGGCCACATCCAGCGGCAGGCCGGATTCGCTGGCGAGCAGTCGGGCCAGTTCGTCCGGGTTTTTCACCGACCACTCGCGAGCCTGTTCGTAGGCCTTGATCACCGTTTCGATGGTTTGCGGGTGTTCCTTGGCGTATTGCTCGGTGACGCTGACCACGCCGTAGCTGTTGAAGTCGCGATTGCGGTACAGCAGGCGTGAACCGGCCTGTACCTGACTGGCGGCCATGTGCGGATCGAGGCCGGCCCAGGCGTCGACGTCGCCTTTCTCCAAAGCGGTTCGGCCGTCCGGGTGTTGCAGGTGCACCAGTTCGACGTCGTCCTTCTTCAGCCCGGCCTGTTGCAGGCTGCGCAGGGTGAACAAGTACGGGTCGGTGCCTTTGGTGGCGGCGATTTTCTTGCCCTTGAGGTCGGCGACGGTCTGGTACGGCGAATCCTTGCGCACCACCAGCGCCGTCCACTCCGCGCGGCTGTAAACGTACACCGATTTGATCGGGCTGCCGTTGGCGCGGCTCAGCACCGCCGCGAGGCTGGCTGACGAAGCGAAGTCCACGCCACCGCTGTTGAGGTATTCCAGCGAACGGTTGCTGCCCTGGCTCAGCACCCAACTGACTTTGCTCTGGGGCAGGGCTTTTTCCAGATAACCCAAGTGCTTGAGCGCCAGGCTGACCGGCGAGTAATAGGCGTAGTCCAGATGCACTTCGACAGGTGGCGCTTCGGCGGCGTGGACGAGAGGTTGCAGACTCAGGGCTACTGCGCAGGCCGCGAGCAGCGATTTGACTCGGGAAAACGGTAATAGGGATTTCATGGGCACGCTCCGGCAAGGCAACAGATTCTTATGTCCAAAAAGATATTTTTATCGAATGCTTCCTGCATGAATGGAATATTGCAGGCTCTGTGCCATATGCTCTGAAGCCCGT
Source organism: Pseudomonas sp. FW215-R2 (assembly GCF_058789255.1). Classification (NCBI taxonomy): domain Bacteria; kingdom Pseudomonadati; phylum Pseudomonadota; class Gammaproteobacteria; order Pseudomonadales; family Pseudomonadaceae; genus Pseudomonas; species Pseudomonas sp. FW215-R2. The sequence goes on along the minus strand of NZ_JBYTBO010000010.1, from coordinate 60,531 downwards.
GTTTATGGGATTCTGAGAGGGTTTGTGTGTTTTGAACTGTTGCAGGGAAAACACTGTGCCGCGCCACTGTTGCCAGACAAACAGCGCTCATCGACAGTGCTGAGCTTATGCGCTAATCGAATTTCAAATCCGATTTGTAAGAGCGTTATGGTCTATAAAAATCCCCTTTGCAGGACTCGCCATGAAGCTCTCCCGTTTCCTACGTGCTGCGTTGACCAGCGCCATGATTGCATCGCCTCTGGCCTACGCGGCCGAACCTGTGGTCCTGCACGTTGGTGACCAGAATTACTACAACATCCGCGCCTCGGTAGAAGCGTCCGGCGTCTTGAAGGACGCGCCTTACACCGTCGACTGGAAACACTTCCAGGCTGCCGCCCCGCTGGCTGAAGCGTTGCAGACCGGCTCGCTGGACCTGGGCTTTCTCGGCGACTCGGGTTTTCTGTTCCTCGCCGCGAAACAGGCGCCGGTGAAACTGATCGGCGTGTCGCGGCAGAACCCGGACACCATCGCGCTGCTGGTGCCCAAGGATTCGCCGGTGAAATCCATCGAGGATCTGAAAGGCAAGAAAGTCGCCTACTGGCCGGGTGCCTGGAGCCAGCAGTTGACCCTGCGAGCGCTGGAGCAGGGCGGCCTGCCGGAGAACTACGTCGACTTCGTCAAACTGATGCCGATCGATGCCGCCGCCGCGTTGCCTCAGGGCAGCATCGATGCCTTTCCGGTGTGGGAACCGTACATTTCCCAGCAGATCGTGTTTTCCGGTGCGCGACCGATTCTGACCGCGAAAAACCTGATGCCAGGCTTGAGCGCCATCGCGGCTTCCGCGCCATCCATCGACAGCAAGCGCGAGGCGATCGCCGATTTTCTCGGACGCCTGAAGCTGGCCCGGGCCTGGGTCGACAGCCACACCGACGAATACGCGGACCTGTGGGCGAAGAAGGCCAATCTCGATCAAGAAGTGTCGCGGCACTGGTTGCGCCAGGCGCACATGACCGTCGGTCCGGTGGATCAGCAAGCCGCTGCAGACCTGCAAGGCACCGCGGATTTCCTGTTCAAGGTCAAGGCGCTGCCAGCTCCCCTGGCCACGGCAGGCATCATCGATACTTCGTTCCAGCAGGCACTGGCGCGCTGAGCGAGCGCCGGAACCAAACCCTGTTATCTTTATCCAACCTCGGCCCATTTCGGTGGGCCGCAGGGAGGCAGTAGCGGCGAGGGAGTTTTGCCAATCGACAACGTGACCGCGACGGTCGGGCTCAAGGCAAAACATGAAACACTGGTTCAAGCTTTTCTGCGCTGTGACCCTCATCACCGGGCTGGCCGGTTGCATTGCTGCTCCCATCGAAATGACCGCGCAAACCCGATCACGGCTGGATGCGCAGGCACCGGTCAGGTTTCTGCTGACCTTTGATGACGGCCCCAGTGCTTCGAGTTTCTACAACCCCACCGAAACCGTGCTCGACAGCCTGAAAGACAACCCGTTGCAGCCCAACATCAAAGCCGTGTTTTTCGTCCAGACCCGTGCGCCGAGGGCCGGCAACAGCGAGATCGGCCGGCGGATCATGCATCGCGAACACGATGAAGGGCACATTCTGGGTTTTCACACCGCCACCCACTGGCACACCAACCACCGATCGCTCGATCCACAGGAACTCGAAACGTCACTGACCAACGGCACGGCGGACATCGCCGCGATCACCGGCGCGCCACCGGTACTGTTGCGCCCGCCATTCTGGAATTACGACAAGCGTACGTTTGCGGCCTATCAGTTACACGGCCTGCATGTATTGCTTACGGATCTGAGCGCCAACGACGGCAAGATCTGGGGCTTCAATGGCAGCCCCAGACGCCGCGCCAACATGCTGCGTCAGCTGTCGGAAGTGCGTGAGCGGATTGCCCTCGGCGAGCTGCCGACGGTGGACGGGGTGATCCCGGTGGTGGTGACGTTCCATGACCTCAACCGCTACACAGCGCGGCATGCCCGCGAGTATCTGCAGATTCTGCTCGACAGCGCAGCGGCCACCGGCGTGCGCCTGGCCGATAAACCGTTCTACGACGATCACGCGCAACTGGAGAAAGCAGCGCTGGCGCGAACGGTTCAGAAAAGCTCGGATCCGGTGCGTCTGCCAGGGATCTGGAACTGGATCTGGGGCCGCGACGCCAACTGATCGGCATCGCGCAAAGATGTGAAGCGGTTGGCACTTTCTGCGGCCGGACGCTCGCGCAAGGTCGAAAAAGCTCATCTATGCTCAATCGATCGACCGATCCATCGCCTGCGAGGCGTCCGCCCATGCTTGCCATTGCCGACATTTGCCGCATCGTCGAATCCGGCTTTTCGCCCCTTTACTGTGATTGCACGGAAACGGGGCAGGGCTTGTTGCAGATCAAGGTTTACGAACCGGACAGCGGGCGTGTCGATTTGCTGCTCAACGGCGTGTCACCGGAGCATCTGGTCACCATTCGTGACATCTCCAACTTCATCGGTGAGTTGCGCACTGAAATGAGTGCCGGACGCCGGGCGTTCGCCGGTTGATTCAGAGCCGCCGCTGAAAGGCGCGGACGATTTGCAGGGTCGCCTCACTGATACTCAGGTTCTGCACCGTGTCCAGCGGGTGCCAGATGCAATCGATGATCTCGTTCTGTGGCCGAACTTCATCAATATTCAGCACCGACGCCTCGTAGACGTGGTGGCGCGTGCTGCCAGCCTCCAGCTCCATCAGATACAGCATGCCATCGGCGAGCAGGCCGGTTTCTTCCTCAAGTTCTCGCGTCGCGGCGTCGGCCCTGGTCTCCCCGGGCTCGACCTTGCCCCCCGGCAAATTCCAGCGGCATCGGGGTTTGCGCACCAGGAGAATATGTCGATCCTGCTCGCAGATGATGGTTGCACGTACTTTCATTTGTTACCCGATTGCCGGTTGTCATAAATCGGTCATGAAAATGCAATATTCAAGCCGTGCCGTGGTTTAGACGCGCTCGTAATGTCTGAGTGGTCGAAAGGCGCAAAAGTGCCAGACACTTGACGCCGACATGGGGCGACGTCTGGTCGGCACACGGCGTTGTACCCGGTGTAAGGTAAAAACGTGCAGTTGGACTATCGATAGTCGACAGGAGGTGCCTATGAGCATGGCGATACTGAACAGAATGCACATGAACGGCTACGACGTACTCAGTGTGAACAACGGCCCGTGGCGGGTCTGCACGCAGGGTGATCGACTGGCGTCTTTCGCCAGCCGGGAGGAGGCACTGGCGTATGCCGCTGCACTTCCGGGTTACAAGAGCCGCACGCACGGCCGCAAGACAGGCTGAAGGCCTGCAATGAAAAAGCCCCGGATTGTCCGGGGCTTTTTGTTGTGGGGTGTCAGTGGACTTTCGTTCGGCTGATGGCGCGGGCCTTCACTTCCCTGGCATAGAGTTGCAAACGTTCTTCATCGCTTTGCAGCACCTCGCAGGACCTGAGCACGGTTTGCGCATCCGCTTCGTTGCCGGATTTGCGCAACTGCTCGGCAATGCGCTTGAGGTCGACGGCCGACCATCTCAGGTCCGACGCCACGCTTTGCAGGTCACGTTGAAGTTCGTGTTCGTATTCATTGAGCCGCATGATCACCTCCGGAACATTCTCGGTAGAAAATAGTAGCCGCATTTTCCGGGAGCAGGGCAAGTGGTTCTGGTCAGTGAGCTGAACGGGCGTGAACAAGTCGCCGTTGGTCGGAGTAATAGTCTGCTGCGGCGCCGCAGAACCCGGTTTTCGGGGTCAAAGCATTGCGCCACGATGGATGTTCGAACAGTTAAAAGGTAAATTCGCCTTTTTTAAAATGAAGGATTCAATATGCGGATGTTGATCGGGGGCCTGCTGATGGCAGCGTTGGCCGGTTGTTCACTGCCGGCATCACTGGTGCCGGGCGAACCGAACTTCAGCAAGGTCAGTGGCAAGGCTCCCAAGGACTACGCCGCATGTGTGTTGCCGCTGTGGCAGCAGGACATTCCCAAGACCTCGCAGGTCGCGATTTCCAACGGTTACAGGATCAAGGCGCCGAGTATCGTCACCGCCGACGAGATTCTCGATATCGTCAAATACAAGGACGGCAGCCGCGTGTCGCTGTACCAGGGGCCGCCGTGGGCCAAGTCTGGCTCGTTGCGCAAATCGGTGCGTGATTGCCTCTGAGGGCAGAACGGCTGAAATGAAAAAAGCAGAAACCGTGTGACCGGTTTCTGCTTTTTTTTCGCCTGTCTGCCGGAATGGCTCAGTCGGTGATGTCGGCGAGCGGGATGCCCGAGCCGCCGGTCTTCTTGTCACGACGATCCTGCATCCAGTTTTCCACCTGGCTGTTGAACTCTGCCGGTGCCTTGCGCCCGACCTTTCTGGCGATATCGAGAATGGTCTGCTGGGCGAGGGCCTCTTCCATGCGCTTTTGCGCAACCATCATCGCCCCATGAATCGAGCACGTTCCGTCCAAGGCCCATTCCGGGGGCGAGCCGTCGAACAGCGCGCAGCGCCCACGGATGTCGCGGCATTCGAAAATGTTCTTCGGGCCGTCGATGGCGTTGACGATATCGAGCAGGGTGATCTCATCCGCCGGGCGCGCCAGCGTAAAGCCGCCGCGTACGCCGCCGGTCGCCACCACCAGTTTGCCCTTGGCCAGTTTGGTGAAGATCTTCGCCAGGTAATCCAGCGGCACCCCTTGCAAGTCCGCCAGGTCGCGCACGCTCGCTTCGCGACTGTCACCGCCGCTGCCCACCAGAAACGCCAGGCAATGGATGCCGTACTCGATGCCCGCACTGTAAAGCGACATAGCTATCTCCGACTGTAATTGTCGCAGATGTTAGCAGGGTAATTCGTGGCGGACAAATCTGATGAGCGCGTGAATCTTTGCCTTAAAGCCCTTTTAATCTCGGTGTCTTGCGATTTTTATGGTTAGTGTGTCGTCAGAAGAGGCCCTATTAGCTATCGAAAATTTCGATTCGAATGATCGGATAATCTGACTTGTTGGATATAACGGCGACCAATACAGTCGCCGTTATCCGGTGAGCAACGTTCAGCGCTTGCAGAAGCCACAAGCGTGCCGACTCCCGATAAACGTGAATTCTTGACCTCTTTCTACGACTTGGCTTCGGGCCTGGAGACAACAATGAAACAGCACATTCTGGTAATCGGCGCAGGTTTCGGTGGCATGTGGACGGCATTGAGCGCCACGCGTCTGGTGGACATTCACAATCGAGACAACATCGATGTAACCGTACTGGCACCGCAGGCGGAACTGCGTGTGCGTCCGCGTTTCTACGAGCCGAATGCCCACACACTGGCCGCGCCGCTGGGCGATCTGTTCGACGCGGTGGGTGTCAACTTCATCAAGGGCGCCGCGAACACCATCGACGTGAACGCCAAAACCGTGGGCTACACCGATGCCAACGGCACTGCTCAGGTTTTTCACTACGACAAACTGGTGCTGGCTTCCGGCAGTGGTCTGGCCTTGCCGGACACCCCGGGCGTGGCGCAATACGCGTTCGACGTTGACCAGATCGAAGCCGCGATTCGCCTGGAAAACCATCTGAAGTCCCTGGCCGATCAGCCTGCCAGCCCGGCGCGCAACACCGTAGTGGTCGCCGGCGGCGGTTTCACCGGCATCGAAACCGCCACAGAAATGCCGGCGCGTCTGCGGGAAGTGTTGGGCGAGCAGGCAGACGTTCAAGTGATCATCGTCGACCGTGGGCAGAAAGTCGGCGCGGCCATGGGCGAGGCCATCAGCGTGTCGATTGCCGAAGCGAGCACAGAGTTGGGCGTCGAATGGCGACTGGGTGTGTCGGTGCTGTCGGTCGATGCAAACGGCGTAACCCTGTCGGACGGCCAGCGCATCGAGGCAAAAACCGTGGTCTGGACCACCGGTGTGCGCGCCAGCTCCCTGACCGAGCAGATTCCAGCCGAGCGTGATCGTCAGGGTCGCCTGCATGTTGATGCGCACCTGAAAGTCATCGGCCAGGACGACATCTTCGCCACCGGCGACGTGGCATACGCGGCCACCGACGATATCGGCAACTTCGCCTTGATGACCTGCCAGCATGCGATTTCTCTCGGCCGCCATGCCGGCAACAACGTCGCGGCGCAGATTCTGGGTGTCGAGCCAACGCCTTACAGCCAGCCGAAATACGTGACGTGTCTCGACCTCGGCGCCTGGGGCGCGGTGTACACCGAGGGCTGGGATCGTCAGGTGAAACTGGTCAAGGAGGAGGGCAAGTCGCTCAAGACCCAGATCAACACCCAGTGGATCTACCCGCCGGCGGCTGACCGTGCCATCGCGCTGGCCGCTGCGGATCCGATGATTCCTGTCGTCGCGTAATCCGCACAGTCCGAAAAATCCCGCTCCCGAGCGGGATTTTTTTCGCCATCACAAAAGGCTATGACTAAAAGTCATTGCCCCATGATTTTTAATGGTTACGGGTGCCCCGATACCCGGTGTTAAAAAATCGCAAACACAGCTCATCAATAACAACCAGAGAGCGTTTGCAGCCATGTCCCGATTCTTCCTTCGCGTCTCCCCACGTCCGTTATTGATCCCGTTGGCCATTCGGTCCGCGTGAGCTGTCGATCACCCCAAAAAATCCCTCTGCATCGCAAAGAGTAATGACAGATGAAAGAACTCGACCTGTACATCGGTGAAGGTTTCGAAGGCCCGGGCGTGAACGCCGCGCACATCAACATCCTGATCGGCCCGCGCAACGGCCCGGCGGGGCAGGCGTTTGCCAACAGCCTGGCGTCGCCGAGCCAGGGTCATTGCCCGTTCATGGTGATCGCCCAGCCGAATATTCCGGTCAAGCCGATGACCCTGTACGTCAACAAGGCTGCCATCAGCAGCGATCTGCACGGCAACGCAACCTGGGGCGCTTCCCAGGCCGGCATCGCCAAGGCTGTGCTCGAAGCGTTGCTCGACGGCACGCTGCCGCCGGAAGCCGAAGACGAATGGGCGATCGTCACCGCCAACTGGGTCAACCCGGCCTGCGATGACCTCGATGCGGTCTACCTGAACAACTACAACGCCTGCCGCACCGCGATCCGCGCCGCCCTGACCGGCAAGCCGGAAACCGCGCAGCTCAAGGATGTGGTCAATCACATCAGCAACCCTTTCTACACGCCAAAAGCCTGAGGTCCGCGCCATGCAATACATCCGTTTGGGCAACTCCGGCCTGCAAGTCTCCCGCCTGTGCCTGGGCACCATGAACATGGGCACCCCGGACTGGAAACCGTGGATCTTCAATGAAAAACAAAGCGAGCCGATCGTCGCCCACGCCCTGAACAACGGCGTGAACTTCATCGACCTGGCGGACTTCTATTCTGCTGGTGTCGGCGAGGAAGTGGTGGGGCGCATCGTCAAGCGTCTGGCCCGTCGCGAAGACCTGGTGATCACCACCAAGGTCGGCTACGGCACTCGCAACGCGATCAACGCCAGTGGCCATTCGCGCAAGCACATCATGGACAGCATCGATGCCTCGCTGAAACGTCTGGACATGGATTACGTCGACGTGTTCATGCTGCATTACTTCGATGTGAACACCCCGGTCGAGGAAACCATGGGCGCACTGAACGACATCGTGCGTTCCGGCAAGGCGCGTTACATCGGCGTCTCGACCATGCTCACCGGTCAACTCGCGAAGATCCTCATGGCCTGCGAGCGCAACGGTTGGGTCAAGCCGATCAACATGCAGCTGCAACTGAACTGCGCCTATCGCGAAGAAGAGCGCGAGATGATTCCGTTCTGCCGCGATCAGGGCATCGGTGTGTCGGTGTTCAGTCCGCTGGCCCGTGGCCTGTTGACCGGTGATGTGCAATCGACCCGCAACCAGACCGACTTCTTCACCCAGCAGATGTACAGCGACGAAGCCTCGTTCGAGATCGCCCATTCGGTGCAGCGCGTGGCCCGTGCCCGTGGCGTGTCGAACGCGCAGATCGCCCAGGCCTGGGTCGCCAATCATCCGGGCGTGGACTGCATGCTGGTCGGCGCCGACACCACCGCACAGTTCGACAGCGCACTCGCCGCACTGGAAACCAAACTCGACGCCGAAGAACTGCACGAGCTGGAGCGCAACTACACCCCGTGCGACGTGATCAATGACTACACCGCCGGCAAACGCATCCTGCGCACGGCGCGTCTGGGGCATGAACGCTTCACATTGCAGGGGGCGGTGGCATGAGCGGGTTGATTCGTCACGGCAACTTCATCGACGGCCAGTGGGGTTCGGGCGGCGCCACTTATCCGGTGCGCAACCCGGCCAATGGCGAGTTGATCACCGAGGTGCAGAAGGCCGGTGCCGAGGAAACCAACCTCGCCATCGAGGCGGCCAATCGTGCCCTGCCGGCGTGGCGCAAACTCACTGCCAAGGAACGCAGTCAGCGCCTGAAACGCTGGAGCGATCTGATGCTCGCCAACCAGCAGGAACTGGCGACCTTGCTCAGCCGCGAACAAGGCAAACCGCTGGCCGAGGCGAAAGGTGAGGTGGTCTACGCCGCGAGTTTTCTCGAGTGGTTCGGTGAGGAAGCCAAGCGTGCCTACGGTGATGTGATCCCGAGCCACAAGGCCGATGCGCGGATCATCGTGACCAAGGAAGCCATCGGCGTGGTTGCGGCGATCACTCCGTGGAACTTCCCGCTGGCGATGGTCACCCGCAAGGTCGGCCCGGCGCTGGCGGCGGGTTGCACGATGATTCTCAAACCGTCGGAAGAAACCCCGCTGTCGGCATTCGCTTTGGCGGTACTGGCCGAACAGGCCGGGATTCCGGCCGGTGTGTTCAACATCGTTTCCGGCGATGCGGTGGCCATCGGCGGTGCGCTGCAAGCTTCAAGCGTGGTGCGCAAGCTGTCGTTCACCGGCTCGACCCGCACCGGCAAACTGCTGATGCGCCAGGCCGCCGACACCCTGAAAAAGGTCTCGCTGGAACTGGGCGGCAACGCGCCGTTCATTGTCTTCGACGACGCCGACATCGATGCGGCCGTCAAAGGCGCGATGGCCTCGAAATTCCGCAACACCGGGCAGACCTGCGTGTGCGTCAACCGCTTCTTCATTCAGGACGGCGTCTACGAAGCCTTCACCGGCAAACTCGCCGAAGCCGTGGCGGCGATGCGCGTGGGCAGTGCGCTGGACGGTGACACCGAGCAAGGCCCGCTGATCAACGCCGCTGCGCTGGCCAAGGTCGAAGCCCACGTCAGTGATGCGTTGGAGAAGGGCGCCACGCTGTTGTGCGGCGGTCGTCGTCATGCCCTCGGCGGCACGTTCTACGAACCGACCATCCTCACCGAAGCCAGTGGCGACATGCTCATCGCTCAGGACGAGACCTTCGGCCCGGTGGCCGCATGTTTCCGCTTCAAGGACGAAGCCGAAGTGCTGGCGCGGGCCAACGACACGCCATTCGGTCTGTCGGCTTACTTCTACAGTCGCGACATCGGTCGTGTCTGGCGCATGGCCGAAGGGCTGGAAGCCGGGATGGTCGGCATCAACGAAGGGATCATCTCCACGGAGGTGGCGCCGTTCGGTGGTATCAAGGAATCGGGCCTTGGGCGTGAAGGTTCGAAGTACGGTCTGGATGACTATCTGGAGATCAAATACCTGTTGATGGGCGGTCTCTAGACCCCCCCGAATCCTGTGGGAGTTCGCTCCCGCAGGTTTCTCCCAGAGCTTTCCGTTTCTCCGTCAATAACAACAATTGGAGACGAACATGTCCGCTCAACCCGTAAAGATCGATGACCTGCCCATCGGGCACTTCCACCTCAAGATCGCCGGCCTGACCTTCGGCGCGCACTTCACCGACGGCTACATCCTTGGCCTGATTGGCATCGCGTTCACCTTGCTCAGCCCGCAGATGCACCTTGATGCGTTCTGGCAGGGCTTGATCGGCGCATCGGCGCTGATCGGGCTGTTTCTCGGCAGTCTGTTTTTCGGCTGGATCTCGGACAAGGTCGGCCGGCAGAAAATCTTCCTGGTCAGCTTCGTGCTGATCACCATTGCCTCGGTGATGCAGTTCTACGTCGAAACCGCCATGAGCCTGTTCCTGTGTCGGGTGCTCATTGGCATCGGCCTGGGCGGCGATTTCAGTGTCGGCCACGCAATGCTCGCCGAGTTCGCGCCGAAGAAGCATCGCGGTGTGCTGCTGGGTTCGTTCAGCGTGATCTGGACCTTCGGCTACGTCGCGGCGACCTTCGTCGGCACCGCCATGCTCAGCCTCGGTGATGATGCCTGGCGCTGGATGCTGGCGTCGTCGGCGATTCCCGCCGCGTTGATTCTGATCGCGCGGATCGGCACGCCGGAATCACCGCGCTGGCTGGTCAATCAGGGGCGCATCGCCGAGGCGCGGGCGATCGTCAAAAAACACCTGGGCGACAACGTCGAGCTGGACGAGAGCCAATCCACGGAAACCCGCTCGGGCTACGCGGTGCTGTTCAGCCCCGAGTACCGTAAGCGCACGGCGTTCAACTGCCTGTTCTTCGTCTGCATCGTCATGCCGTACTTCGCCATCTACACCTTCCTGCCGTCGATCCTGCAGAAGATGGGCCTGGCCGAAGGCTTCGGTACCGAGCTGATGCTCAACATGCTGCTGATCCTTGGCGCGTTGATCGGCATCTGGTGCACGATCAAATTCACTCGACGCGGATTCCTGATCAACTCGTTCATCATTCTGGCGGTGGCGTTGTTTCTGCTGGCGGTGTTGCCGGGCAGTGCAGCGTGGCTGATGGTGCTGGTGTTCGGTTTGTTCACGTTAGTGTTGTCGGCGGTCAGCAACCTAGTGGGCGTGTTCCCGGCGGAGAGCTTCCCGACGGAAGTGCGGGCCAGCGGAATTGGTCTGGCGACGGCGGTAAGTCGTTTGGGTTCGGCGATCAGTACGTTCCTGCTGCCGGTGAGTGTGGCGGGGATCGGCTTGAGCCCGACCATGGGCATTCTTGCGGCGATTCTGGGGATTGGCGCGTTGCTGTCTTGGGCGTGGGCGCCGGAGACCAAGTCGTTGACGTTGAGTCAGGCGTGCAAGGCGCAGAGTCCGGTGGAAGTCGCGGTAGGGACGGTCGGGAAAGTCGCTACCCCCGTCTGATGAGTGCAGGTCAGGGGTTGCTGACAACCCCTAGCCACTCGGTAAACAGCTTCACCTTCGACAACCCCTGCTTGTCGTTCGCCACATCCAGCCAATACCCATAAGGGCCGATCACCTCAATCGGGGTGATCGGCAGCAGGCTGCCGTTGGCCAGTTCCTTCTCGATCATCTGCCGGTCGATCACCGCCAGGCCGCCGCCGGCCAGCGCGGTGTGGATCACCTGGTCCAGGGTGCTGAATTCCAGCCCTTGCCCGGCATCGATGTCATCCCGGCCCATGGCCGCCAGCCAGTTCTCCCAGACCTTCAAGCGCTTGCCGTCGTGCAGGATGTGCAGCAGTGGATATTCCCGCAGATCCGGCGGCTGATCGCCGTTGAACAGCTCCGGGCTGGCCACTGCGATGTGCCGTTCCATCACCAGCAATTGGCTGGAGCAATGGGGCGCTGCCGCGAGGCCGAAGCGGATGTGGCAATCGACTTCCGTGAGGCTGTCGTGGCCGATCTGGTTGGTCACGCTGAGGTTGATGTCCGGGTAGCGCTGACAGAACGCGCGCAGGTGTGGCGACAGCCAGCGCGTGGCCCAGGTCGGCGGTGCGAGCACTTTCAAGCGTTGGCGCAGATTCGGCACACGTACGGCTTGCAGGGCGCGTTCGATGTGGTCGAAAGCCTCGGCCAGATGCGGGGAAAGATTGCTGCCGGCTTCGGTCAGCGACAGCCCTTGAGGCGTGCGCACGAACAGCGCCACGCCGAGGTAGTCTTCAAGCTGTTTGATCTGGCGACTGACCGCGCCCTGGGTGACATTCAGCCCGATGGCGGCCTGGCTGAAACTGCGATGACGGGCGACTTCTTCGAACACACGCAGGGTGTTGAGCGAGGGCAGTTGACGCATGGAGGCGGGACTCCGGATCGGGCGGTTTTTGTTGTTTTGGGGTGAGGGCTATCTGACTATCGGGGCGGCGCGGATGCAAGGTGAATTCGCAACGGGCAGGCAAAAAAAATCGCAGCCCTGGCTGCGATTTTTTCGAACGTCAGAAGTAATACCCGACGTTCACATATAACTGGTTCTCCCACTGATTCAGCCCGCCCGCGCCAAGGCTCTGGGTGTAGCTGCTGCCTCCTATGTACGGATCGTTTTTGCCGAACAGCCATTCGGTCGCGACCCACAACTTGCTGACCGAGAACGAGGTGCCGAGGATCATCCGCTCGGAGGTTTTGAAGCCGCTGGCGGATTTGTCGAAGGCGCTGTAGTTGGCGTAGAGCTTGATCCCGCTGATCTGGTCAAACAGGTATTTGCCGCCCACGTCGTAACTCAGGTCGGCCACGTACAAATTGCCGCGACTGGCGACGTTGTAAGTGCCGTCGTAACCACCAAGGGTCACCACTTCATCGCTGCCGGGGTTGCGCGGCGACATCTGCTGCCGCGCCGCCTGCAACTGCACGCCCCACGGGCCGTTCTTGCCCATGTAGTGCACGGCCACGGCGTTGCGTCGGCCGTCGTTGTTGGTGTCCTTGTTCTCGATGCTCGAGGTCAGGCCGGAGATCCCGACCTCGGATTTCCACGGCCCCAGATCCAGCGACCTGGCCACTCGCAGCACCACGGTGTTGCGTTCCTGGTTGTTGCTGCCGTCGGCCACGTAGCTGTCGGCTTCGGACACCACGCTCGAGTACGTCACGCCTTTGCTGGTGCCTTTGCCTTGCCAGGCCGGACGCAGGTAGTAACCGGCCTGGAGGTTCCAGTCGCCGCTTTGCTGGATGTATTTGGTGCCGATCTGTTGCACGTCTTCCAGGCCGATGACGTTGCCCAGGGTTTCGTAGAAGGTGCTGCCGAAGTAAGGCTGCAAACCGAACGGCACGGTGTTCAGGCCCACTTGCACTTGCTGGTCGGGATTGAACTTGTAGCCGACCCACGCGAACTTGGCGAAGCGAATATCGCCGTAGTTCTTGGTGTACTGGTACGGGTAGGAGCGACCGTAGAAGCGGTACTGCGCCTCACCGATCCACGAGTCGGAGTTGTACTTGGCGCTGAGGAACACCGTGTCGAGGCCGAACTTCTGGATGTCGCGGTCCGGGTCCACGTCCCAGCGGGCACGAATGGCGCCACCAAGGTCGAGATTGTCGGTGACTTGTACCGCCATGGCCGGGGCGGCAAAGCTGCAGAACAGAGCGATGGAAGTTGTGCGCAGGCGCAAAGAGGCTGGGAGGGGCATGGAGCGGCTCTCGATTGTTTTTATTAGAGATGCCGCGCAGTTTTGCCATCTGCGGGGTGTTGAACAAACGATAAAAACGGTGGGGAAACCTGCATCGAATGCATGTTACTCGGAAAATCCTGTAGGACAATTCGCCAATGTCGTGGGATGCTTTGCGCCTTGTCAGTGGTTTTCGAGTGCCTTGTATGAAACGCAAAATGCCCGGCCTGAATGCACTCAAAGCATTCGAAGTGGCCGGCAGCACCGGCAGCTTCACCCGCGCCGCCGAGTTGCTCAACGTCACCCAGAGCGCGGTCAGCCGTCAGGTGCGGCAACTGGAAGAGCAGCTCGGCGAGAGTCTGCTGGAACGCCGTCATCACCATCTCGAACTGACTGGTGCCGGCAAGATTCTGCTGCGGGCGTTGCACCAGTCGTTCGACAAGATCGAGCTGACCGTGCGCAGCATCCAGCAGAAAACCCACGCCAATCGCCTGCACATCAACGCGCCGCCCACCTTCACCAGCCGCTGGTTGATGCCGCGCCTGGGGCGTTTGCGCGAGCAGCATCCGGAACTGGAACTGAGCATCACCACCCGTTTGCAGGACAGCCTCGCGGAAACCAGCACCCTCGATTGCGCGATCCGTTTTGGCGACGGCGAGTGGGACGGGCTCGACAGTTCGCTGCTCATTCAGGAGCGGCACATCGCGGTGTGCGCGCCGACCCTGTATGCGCGAGAGGGCGGCGATCAGGGCATCGACCTCAATCGCCTGACGCTGCTGCATGTGCTGGCCCGGGAGGATCAGCGTTACCTGACCTGGAAGCACTGGCTCGACGCGGCGCGCATCACGGGTGTCGATACCCAGGGCGGTTATGAATTCGACCTGCTGGATCTGGCGATTCAAGCGGCGGTCGATGGTCTGGGGATCACCATTGCCGACTGGCACATGGTCGCCTCGGAACTGGCCAGCGGGCAGTTGACCCAGGTGCACAACGTGCATGTGGAAGGCCACCAGTCCTACTGGCTGGTGACCCGCCCGGAACAGACGCAGATGCCGCAATTGCAGGCGTTCAGTCAGTGGTTGCAGGAAGAGATCTGGCTGGCGCAGCGCCAGCTTGAGCCTTCGAAGGCAATTTTCTGAGTAACGTGCCTTTTTCGAATGTTTGATCGCCGGATAAATCGTTTGTTGAACCCGCTGTCGATGACAAGACTGGCGGCATCGATAAAAACAAACGATGGGCGATGCACATGCGAGTCGAGCGAAATTTTGTTAACGGCCACTTCATCGAGCCGGCCAGCGCGGCGCTGATCGCGGTCTACAACCCGGCCACCGAAGCGTTGGTGGGTCATGTTTCGGCTGCCACCGCCGAAGAAGCTACGGCGGCAGTCGATGCCGCCGCCAAGGCGCAAAAGACCTGGGGCAAACTCACCAGCATCGAACGCGCCGAGCACCTGCGAGCGTTTGCGGCTGCCCTTGAAGATCGCGCCGAAGCCATCGGCGCCGCTCTGGCCGCCGAATCCGGCAAAAGCCTGAGCGATGCCAGCAACGAAGCCCGTTATGCCGCGCAGATCACCCGTTACCACGCTGAGTGGGCGCGCCGCATCGAAGGCGAGATCATTCCCAGCGACAGCCCCGACGAAAACCTGTTTCTGCACCGCGAGCCGATTGGCGTCGTCGCGTGCCTGATTCCGTTCAACTACCCGGTCTACACCCTGCTGCGCAAAATCGCTCCGGCGCTGATTGCCGGCAACACTGTGGTGGTGCGCCCGAGCAACAACACCCCGACCTCGGCATTCGAAATCGCCAAAGCCGTGGAGAAATCGGGCATGCCGGCCGGGGTGATCAACATCCTGACCATGGATCACGCCACCGCTGCAGCCGTTTGCACGCATAAAGCCGTGGGCCTGATCACTCTGACCGGCAGCGTCAACGCCGGGCGCATTGTCCTCGACTACTGCAAGGCCAACATCGCCAAACCGTCGCTGGAACTGGGCGGCAAGACCCCGGC
The DNA here is from genome assembly GCF_058789255.1 of Pseudomonas sp. FW215-R2. NCBI lineage: Bacteria > Pseudomonadati > Pseudomonadota > Gammaproteobacteria > Pseudomonadales > Pseudomonadaceae > Pseudomonas > Pseudomonas sp. FW215-R2. The sequence continues at coordinate 45,283 of NZ_JBYTBO010000010.1, read as the reverse complement.
AATCATCGAAGCCGACGCCGATCTTGAAGCGGCCGCGAGCGCAATCATCGCCTCCAAGACCACCCATTGCGGCCAGTTGTGCACGGCGGTGGAACGGGTCTACGTGCAGGAAAGCGTTCACGACCGTTTCCTCGCGCTGCTCAAAACCAAGATTGCCGCTGTGAAGTTCGGCGACCGCGCCACGGACGCGAGCCTGATGGGCCCGCTGGTCAACGCCAGTTCGCAGAAGAACATCCACGCCATGGTCGAGCGCGCAATTGCCGACGGCGCCGTCCTCGAAAGCGGCGGTGTGCTGCCGGAAGGCCCGGGGCATTTCTACCCGCCAACGCTGCTCAGCGGCTGCCGTCAGGACATGGAAATCGTCCAGGAAGAAATCTTCGGCCCGGTGCTGCCCGTGCTCAAGTACCGCGACATCGACGAAGCGCTGGCCATGGCCAACGACCACCAGTTCGGCCTGTCGTCGGTGCTGTACACCGAGAACTACCGCACCGCGCAGAAAGTCGCCAACGCCATCGAAGCCGGCGAGTTGTACGTCAACCGCACCCCGGCCGATCCGTACCAGGGCTACCACGCCGGCTGGAAACGTTCGGGCCTGGGCGGCGATGACGGCAAGCACGGCATGCTCGAATTCACCCAGACCCGACTCGTGGTCATGAAGTACTGATCCACCGCATCACGCCTCACGCTACACCTATAAAAACAATTATCAGGGGCGCCCGGAGCACGGGTTGCCCGAGGTCACTTCAATGTCCAAGCATGCATCCTCTGCTGCCGCTGTTCAGGGTTCCAATTCGGCTTCGAAAAGCCAGAGCGACAAGGGAAGTCGCTATTTCCAACTGATGTTGCTGGTGCTCGCCGCCGGTGCGATCTACCCGATTCTGTACCTGCGCCAGGTCTACCAGACCACCATGCTCGAGGTGTTCCAGATCAACCACAGCGAGCTGGGTTATCTGTACTCGATGCTTGGCACGATCTTTCTCCTCAGCTACTTACCGAGCGGTTGGCTGGCCGACCGTATCGCGCCGCGTTTCCTGATCTTCTTCTCGCTAGTGGCAACCGGCGTGCTGGGGCTGTGGTACTCGACCGCTCCGTCGATGACCGGGCTGATGATCATCTTCGGTTGCTGGGGTCTGACCACCGGCCTGACGTTCTGGGCCTCGGTGCTCAAGCGCGTGAAGATGATTGCCCATCACACCGAACAGGGTCGTTTCTTCGGCATTCTTGATGGCGGTCGCGGACTGGTCGAAGCATTGCTGGCGACGGTTGCGCTGGGGCTGTTCGCCTACGCCACCGAAACCCGTGGCGAGTCCACCGCCGAAGGTTTCAAGCACGTGGTTTACCTCTACGCCTTCACCTGTATTGCCATCGGTTGTGTGCTGGTGCTGATCAAGGACCCGAAGTCGATGGAGGACACGCCGCCAGTGGAGAAGGGCAAGTTCAACCTGCTCACTGACCTGGCAACTTTGGTGAAGATCCCTGAACTGTGGCTGGTCACTGCGATCGTGTTCTGCGGTTATCACATCTTCTGGGCCACCTACAGCTTCTCGGACTACCTGCAAGGCAGCGGCCTGACCGCCGTCATGGCAGGCACCATCACCACCATCAAGCTGTGGATGCGCCCGATCGGCGGCATCGGTGGCGGCTGGCTGGGAGACAAGTTTTCGAACATCTCGGTGCTGATTGTCGCGCTGTTGCTGGCGAGTCTGGCGATTGTCGGGTTGATCGTGTTCCCGGCGCTCAACAGCATGGGGTTGCTGATCGCGACAGTGATTTTCATCGGCTTGATGACCTATGCGATTCGCGGTCTGTACTGGGCGATCCTCGACAGCTGCAACATTCCGCTGCGCATCACCGGACTGGCCATCGGCATCGTCTCGGTGGTCGGTTACATGCCGGATGCCTTTATCCCGTTGATCAACGGCTACCTCACTGAGCATTTCCCTGGCGCCCTCGGCTACCAGCTGTACTTCGGCTACATCGCCGCTATCGGTCTGATCGGCACCCTGGCTGCCGTGACCCTGCGTGCCCGGATCAATCGCAAATCCTTGAACAAGACCTCTTTGAACAAGACAGGTGCCTGAGATGAAAATCGTCGCCCTTGAAACCCATATTGTCGCCGTACCCCCACCGCACATCGGCGGCATGTACTGGCTGTTCGTCAAGCTCAAGACCGACTGCGGCATCGAAGGCGTCGGCGAGATCTACGCCGCAACTTTCGGCCCCAAAGCCATGCTGCCGATCATCGAAGACGTGTTCGAGCGCTACCTGCTGAATCAGGATCCGCACCACATCGAGCGCTTCTTCCGTCAGGCCTATTCGAGCGGTTTCACCCAGCGTCCCGACCTGACCATGATGGGCGTGGTCAGCGGTCTGGAAATGGCTTGCTGGGACATCATTGGCAAGGCCGCGAACAAACCGGTCTACGAACTGCTCGGTGGCAAGGTCCATGAACGCCTGCGTTCCTACACCTACCTGTACCCGGTCAACAGCCGTGGCGAGTACGACTACGACGACCCGGACCTGGCGGCAGAGTGCGCCATCGACAACATGAACAAGGGCTTCACCGCTGTGAAGTTCGACCCGGCCGGGCCGTACACCGCGTACTCCGGGCACCAGATTTCGCTGGAAGTGCTGGAACGCTGCGAAACCTTCTGCCGCAAGATCCGCGAAGCGGTGGGCAACAAGTGCGATTTGCTGTTCGGCACTCACGGGCAAATGGTGCCGTCTTCGGCGATTCGTCTGGCCAAGCGCCTGGAGAAATACGACCCGCTGTGGTTCGAAGAGCCGGTGCCGCCGGGCCAGGAAGAGGCCATGGCGCAAGTCGCGGCCAAGACCAGCATTCCGATTGCCACCGGTGAGCGCCTGACCACCAAGTACGAGTTCTTCAAGCTGTTGCAGGCCGGCGGTGCGTCGATTCTGCAGATGAACGTGGCGCGCTGCGGCGGCCTGCTCGAAGGCAAGAAGATCGCCAGCATGGCCGAGGCCTATTACGCGCAAATCGCCCCGCATCTGTACAACGGGCCGATCGGTGCAGCGGCAAGTTTCCAGCTCGCGGCCTGCACACCGAATTTCCTGATCCAGGAAAGCATCGAGACCTGGGGCGGCTTCCACGCCGAGGTCCTGAAAAAACCGTTGCAGTGGGAGGACGGCTACATCATTCCGTCCACCGAGCCGGGCCTGGGCGTGGAGCTGAACATGGACGTGGTGCGCAAGCATTCGCCGTACACCGGCGAACGCCTGCACCTGCAAATGGCCCCGACCCCGGCCGACGTCAAAGACACATCGCCGGCCAAGGGCTGACGGGATTTCCCCGCCCGGCAACGGGCGGGTTCGATAAAAAGACTTACGCGGTAACCGTGCATGACATACGACTACATCATCGCTGGCGCAGGCGCCGCTGGCTGCGTGCTGGCCAACCGGCTCTCGGCCTCGGGCCAACACACGGTGCTGCTGCTGGAGGCGGGCGGCAAGGACAGTTCCCTGTGGTTCAAGATTCCGGTCGGCTTCGCCAAAATGTATTACAACCCGACCTTCAACTGGATGTACTACAGCCAGCCGCAGAAGCAGTTGGGCAATCGCGAAATCTACGCCCCGCGCGGCAAGGTCCAGGGCGGTTCGGGCTCGATCAACGCGATGATCTACGTGCGTGGTCAGGCCCATGATTTCAACGACTGGGCAGCCAACGGCAACGATGGCTGGGGCTTCAAGGATGTGCTGCCGTACTTCCGCAAACTGGAAAACCATCCGCTGGGCGACAGCGAATACCACGGCGGCAGCGGCCCGATCAGCATCACCCCGATGGCCGGTCAGACTCACCCGATCTGCGATGTATTCCTCAAGGGCTGCGATGAACTCGGCTACCCGCGCAGCGACGATTTCAACGGGCCGAAATTCGAAGGCGCGGGCATCTACGACGTCAACACCCGCAACGGTCAGCGCAGCTCCAGCAGCTTCGCCCATTTGCACCCGGCGCTGAGCCGGCCGAACCTGACGGTCGAGCATTACGCGTTGGTCGATCGTGTCCTGTTCGATGAAAGCCAGCAGCGCGCCACCGGCATTTCCATCACCCAGCATGGCGTGGTGAGGACCTTCACGGCGCGCAAGGAAGTGATCCTGTGCGCCGGCGCGGTCGACACGCCGAAGATCCTGCAACTGTCCGGCGTGGCGGATCGCGCCTTGCTGGCCAAACATCAGATTCCGGTGGTGAAACACCTGCCGGCGGTAGGGCAGAACCTGCAGGATCACCTGTGCGTCAGCTACTACTACAAGGCCAATATCCCGACCCTGAACGATGAGCTGAGCTCGCTGTTCGGCCAGTTCAAACTCGGCGTGAAGTACCTGTTGACCCGCAAGGGCGCGCTGGCGATGAGCGTCAATCAGGCTGGCGGATTCTTCCGGGGTAACTCGGAGCAGAGCCATCCGAACCTGCAGCTGTATTTCAACCCGCTGTCGTACCAGATTCCAAAAAACAACAAGGCCAGCCTCAAGCCCGAGCCGTATTCAGGTTTCCTGTTGTGCTTCAACCCGTGCCGCCCGACCAGTCGCGGGCACATCACGATTGCCTCGAAGAATCCCCGTGATGCGGCATTGATCGACCCGAACTACCTGAGCACGCAAAAGGACATCGACGAGGTGATCCAGGGCAGTCGCCTGATGCGCAAGATCATGGGCGCTCCGTCATTGAAGGGCATCACGGTCGATGAAGTTTTGCCGGGGCCGGCGGTGGAAACCGACGAGCAGATGCTGCAGTACTTCCGCGACAACTGCGGCTCGATCTATCACCTGTGTGGCTCCTGCGCGATGGGCGCGGACGAGCAGAGTTCGGTGGTCGACAAGCGCCTCAAAGTGCACGGTATCGAGGGGTTGCGGATTGTCGATGCGTCGATCTTCCCCAACGTGACATCGGGCAACACCCATGCGGCGGTGCTGATGGTGGCGGAGAAGGGCGCGGATCTGATTCTGCAGGATGCGTAATGCGCGGTGACAGTTGATCACAAGCCTCTTTCCAGCATGCACTAGGCTTTGAATGCCGGCCCATTACGGGCCGGCATCATCTCAAAGCGTCTGCACCAGCCAATCCCGAAACGCCTTCAACGACGCCAATGATTCATTACGCGCCGGGTACACCAGGTAATAGCTGCGCCGGCTGCTGATCGGTTCGCCCAGTTGCAGCAACTCACCGTTGTGCAATTCATCCTCCACCAGAATCCTCGGCACCAGTCCGATGCCGATATTGGCGCGCACGGCCTGGATCAAGTGAGAGGTCATCTCGAAGCTTGGCCCGATGCGCATGCTGCGATGGGGCAGGGCGTGATGGCTGAACCATTCGGACCAGGCTTGGGCGTTGCTGCTGACATTGAGAAGAAGCTGCCCGGCGATATCCTTGTTGGCCGCGAGACGTTCGGCGTCGGACAATTGCGCGCTGGCGATCACCACCAGTTCTTCGGTGTGCAGGCGGTGGGCGGTCAGCCCCGGCCAGTCACCGCCGCCGACACAAATCGCCGCGTCGATTTCGCTGGTGTCGAAGTCGATGGCCTCGATCCGCGAGTGCAGGTGCACGGTCATGCCCGGGTGCGCCGTGTAGAAATCCTTCAGGCGCGGCAGCAGCCATTTCGAGCCGAAAGTCGGCAAGGTCGCCAGGCGCAGGCTGTGAATCCCCGAGCCAAACGCCATGGCCTGCAACGTCGCGCTGCGGATCTGCCCGAGGGCTTCGGACAGTTCGCGCTGATACATGCGCCCGACGTCGGTAAGGATCACCCGCCGGCCTTCACGGCTGAACAGGCGCATGCCGAGCATCTTTTCCAGAATCTGCACCTGACGGCTGACCGCGCTCTGGGTCAGCGACAGTTCGTGGGCGGCGCGGGTGTAGCTTTCATGGCGTGCGGCGGCTTCAAACGCCAGCAGCAACGACATCGAGGGGGTGAGGGTTCGCGGATTCATTCGTTTTAGTCATGGATTGCGGGTCGATTTTACGGTTGTCCCGGCATCGCTCTGCAATGAACATAAGGCCTATGAGATGGCGGGAGCGTGACGCAATCATTCATTGCGCACAACTGTTCACCGCCACATGGCCCGTTTTTGACCGAGATTGCACGCCCGATGATTGCCCAGCTGTCGCCTTCCACCGCGTTGAACACCGATTACCAGCAGTTTCTCAAAGCCCTTGAAACCGGCGGTTTTCGTGGCGAAATCAGTGCCGACTACGCCAGCCGCGTGGTGCTGGCCACCGACAACTCGATCTATCAGCGCTTGCCGCAAGCGGCGGTGTTCCCGCGTGACGCCGATGACGTGGCGCTGCTGGCGCGTCTGATCGCCGAACCGGCTTACCAGAAAGTGGTGATCACGCCTCGCGGCGGCGGCACCGGCACCAACGGGCAATCGTTGACCGATGGCATCGTCGTCGACCTGTCGCGCCACATGAACCGCATTCTCGAAATCAACGTTGAACAGCGTTGGGTGCGGGTGCAGGCCGGTGTGGTGAAGGATCAACTCAACGCGGCACTGAAATCCGCCGGGCTGTTTTTCGCCCCGGAACTGTCGACGTCGAACCGCGCCACCGTTGGCGGCATGATCAACACCGACGCCAGCGGCCAGGGCAGTTGCACCTACGGCAAGACCCGTGACCATGTTCTGGAATTGCACATGGTCCTGCGCGGTGGCGAGCGATTGCACGGCCGCCCGTTGGAAGAAAGTGAGCTGGCAGCGGAATGCGCCCGTGAGGGGCGGGCCGGCGAGGTGTACCGTTGCGCGCGGCAGATCATCGATGAGCAGGGCGAACTGATCCGGGAAACGTTCCCCGACCTCAACCGCTGCCTGACCGGCTACGACCTGGCGCACCTGCGCGAGGCCGACAACCGTTTCAACCTCAACAGCGTGCTGTGCGGTGCCGAAGGTTCGCTGGGGTTTGTGGTCGAGGCCAAGCTCAGCGTGTTGCCGATCCCCAAGCACACGATGCTGGTGAACATCCGCTACGCCGGCTTCATGGACGCGTTGCGCGATGCGCGGGCGTTGATGGCGCTCAAGCCGCTGTCGATTGAAACCGTCGACTCCAAAGTGCTGTTGCTGGCGATGCAGGACATCGTCTGGCATGGCGTCGCCGAGTATTTCCCGGAAAGCGCCGAGCGGCCGACGCTGGGAATCAACCTGGTGGAGTTCAGCGGCGACGATCCCGAGGAGCTGCAAGGTCGGGTTGAGGCCTTTGTCCAGCACTTGGGTAACGATGCCACGGTCGAACGGCTGGGCCATACGCTGGCCGTCGGGCATGCAGCGGTGAACCGCGTCTACGGCATGCGCAAGCGTGCGGTGGGTTTGCTCGGCAACGTCGCCGGTGAAGCGCGGCCGCAGCCGTTTGTCGAAGACACGGCCGTGCCGCCGCAACACCTGGCCGAATACATCGCCGAACTGCGCGAGCTGCTCGACAGCCACCAGTTGCAGTACGGCATGTTCGGCCACGTCGATGCCGGTGTGCTGCACGTGCGGCCGATTCTCGACATGAAAGATCCACAACAAGCCGCACTGGTGCGACCGGTGTCCGATGGCGTCGCCGCGCTGACCCAGCGTTACGGCGGCCTGCTGTGGGGCGAGCACGGCAAGGGCCTGCGCTCGGAATACGCCCCGGCCTTTTTCGGTGAGCTGTACCCGGCGTTGCAAGCCTTGAAGGCGGCGTTCGACCCGTTCAACCAGTTCAACCCCGGCAAGATCGCCACGCCGAATATTCCCGGCGCGGCATTGCTGAAGATCGACGAAGTGACCCTGCGCGGCGAACTGGACTGGCAGATCGACGAGAAAGTCTGGCAGGACTACGGCGCGGCCATGCACTGCAATGGCAACGGCGCCTGCTACAACTTCGATCCCGACGATGCGATGTGCCCGTCGTGGAAAGCCACCCGCCAGCGTGCGCAGTCGCCCAAGGGCCGCGCCTCGCTGATTCGCGAATGGCTGCGGTTGCAGGGCGAGGCGGGGGTGGATGTGTTGTCCGATGCCAGTCGTTGTCCGCCGTTTTTCAGCACATTGCTGCAGCGCTGGCGCAACAGCCGTGCGCAGGAAAAAGACTTCTCCCACGAGGTGTACGACGCCATGGCCGGCTGCCTGGCGTGCAAGTCCTGCGCGGGACAGTGCCCGGTGAAGGTCAACGTGCCGGATTTCCGTTCGCGGTTTCTCGAGCTGTACCACACCCGTTACCTGCGGCCGGCGCGGGATTATCTGATTGCCTCGCTGGAATACACGATTCCGTACATGGCGCGTATTCCGTTTCTCTACAACGGTTTGATGGGGGCTTCGTTCAGCCGTCGCTTGATCGAGCGCCTTGGTGGCATGGTCGATGTGCCGTTGCTCAGCCGTTTCGATTTCCACGCGGCCATGCGTCGCTGGCAGGTGCAGCCGGCGTCGGTCGAGGTGCTTTCGACGCTGACTCAGGCGCAACGCGAACGCAGTGTGGTGCTGGTGCAGGACGCGTTCACCCGGTATTTCGAGGCGCCATTGCTGGCGGATCTGATCGAGCTGATTTCGCGACTGGGGTATCAGGTTTATCTGGCACCGTTCAGCGCCAACGGCAAGCCGCTGCATGTGCAGGGTTTCCTGTCGGCGTTCAACCGCGCGGCGTTGCGCAATGCCGGGCAATTGCGTGCTCTGGCCGAGATCGGCGTGCCGCTGGTGGGGCTCGACCCGGCGATGACCCTGGTTTATCGCCAGGAATACCTCAAGGTGCCGGGGATGGAGCAATGCCCCGAGGTGGCGCTGGTGCAGGAGTGGCTGCTGAAGGTCATGCCGCAACGGACGGATTCACAGAATGGCGAAAGCTTCCGCCTGCTCGCGCACTGCACCGAAAAAACCAACGCGCCCGCCGCAACCCGGCAATGGGAGCAGGTGTTCGAACGTGTCGGCTTGAAACTGACGACCCAGGCCACCGGATGCTGCGGGATGTCCGGCACCTACGGGCACGAAGCGCGCAATCGCGACACCTCGGCGGTGATTTACGAGCAGTCCTGGGCGAAGCAGATCGAGGCACCGGCAGAGCGGGGCGAAGCACTGGCGACCGGCTATTCGTGCCGCAGCCAGGTCAAGCGTCAGGCCGACCGAGCGGTGCGTCATCCGTTGCAGGTGCTGCTTGAGCAACTGCGCACGGCTTGAGAACCGTTAGCAATTGAAGCGGCTTTTCATGTTATAAGGTAACGCAAATAGTCGGGCCGTTTGCACGCGGCCCGATCGAACTCTTCACTCGATTGCGAACCTTTCATGACCGTTGCTGCTCCTCGAAACGTCCCGCCGGCGACTGGCCGGCTGCTGTCCATTGATGCGCTGCGCGGCCTGGTCATTCTGTTCATGTTGCTGGATCACGTGCGCGAAACCTTTCTGCTGCATCGTCAGGTCTCCGATCCGATGGACATCGCCAGTACCGAGCCGGCGCTGTTTTTCAGCCGCACTCTGGCGCATCTGTGCGCGCCGGTATTCGTGCTGCTGACCGGGTTGTCGGCCTGGCTGTTCGGGGAAAAGTACGACGGCAAGGCTGATGTCAGTGCCTTTCTGTTCAAGCGTGGTCTGTTCCTGGTGGTGCTCGAATTCACCCTGGTGAATTTCGCCTGGACGTTCCAGCTGCCGCCGAGCGTGATCTACCTGCAAGTGATCTGGGCGATCGGCCTGAGCATGATTGCGCTGTCGCTGTTGGTCTGGCTGCCACGCTGGCTGTTGTTGACGTTGAGCCTGGTGATCATCGCCGGACACAACCTGCTCGACGGTCTGCACTTCGGAACGGAGTCGGCGCTGCACGTGCCTTGGGCAATCCTGCATGACCGGGGCTGGATCGAAGTCAGCGAGAGCTTGCGCTTGCGCACGTCGTACCCGCTGCTGCCGTGGATCGGTGTGATCGGTCTGGGTTACGCGCTGGGGCCATGGTTTGCCCGAATGGCCGATGCGGGTGTGCGTCAGCGGCGTTTACTGATCGTTGGCATCGCCGGGCTGATGGGTTTCGTGGCGTTGCGGCTGGTCAACGGTTACGGCGAGAAACCGTGGTCGCTCAATGACAGCAGCCTGCAAACCCTGATGAGTTTTTTCAACATCACCAAGTACCCGCCATCGCTGTTGTTCATCACGCTGACGGTGAGCGTCGGGCTGCTGCTGTTGCTGGTGTTCGAGCGCGCGCAGGATCGGCGCTGGATTCGCTGGCTGACGGTGTTCGGTTCGGCGCCGATGTTTTTCTATCTGCTGCACCTGTATGCGCTGAAGGTGCTGTACCTGATTGGCGTGGCATTGGTCGGGCTCAATCAGGGCAGTCATTTCGGTTTCTCGACGGTGGCGGCGGTGTGGCTGGCGGCGATGGTGCTGGCGGTCGCGTTGTTTCCGGCCGTGCGCTGGTTCTCGGCATTGAAGGCCCGGCGACGGGACATCGCCTGGTTGAAATATCTGTAGCTAGCCCGTTTTGCCGTCGCGAACGTTGCGGGCAAAGTCGATGAAAGCCTTGAGCGGCGCCGGTACATGGCGCCGGCTCGGGTAATACAGATGCAGGCCGGGATAGTACGGGCACCAGTCCGCCAACACCTGCACCAGACGCCCGGCCGCGAGGTGCTCGCTGACCATGTCTTCGAACACATAGGCCAGCCCCAAACCTTGCAGCGCCGGGCCGACCATCAGGCTGACATCGCCCAGGGTCAGCGGACCGTTGACTTCGATTTCCTGTTCAATGCCACCACGTTCGAATTCCCAGCGGTACATCGAACCGCTCGGGAACCGATGGCGGATGCAGGGCAGGGCATGCAGGTCTTCCGGTTTCTGTGGCGCGGGATGTCGCTGGAAAAACGCCGGCGAGCCGACCACAACTGACCGCAGATTCGGCCCGATGGGCAGCGACACCATGTCCGCCTCCAACCGGTTGCCGAAGCGCACACCGGCATCGAACCCAGCGGCGACGATATCCAGCAGCGCATCGCTTTCGACCACCTCCAGACGGATGTCCGGGTAGGCCTGCAGGAACTCGCTGGCAATCGGCAGCAGCACCAGTTCGCACGCCTGGCGCCCGGAGGTTATGCGCAGGTTGCCCGAGGGCTTGTCGCGAAAATGGTTGAGGTCTTCAAGCGCATCTTCGATATCGCGAAACGCCGGTTTCAACCGGGCGTAAAGGCGCTCACCTGCCTCGGTCAGGGCCACGCTGCGGGTGGTGCGATTGAACAGACGCACGCCGAGGCGGTTTTCCAGAGCCCGCAACGAGTGACTCAGCGCCGACGGTGTCAGGCCCAGATCCACCGCTGCACGACTGAAATTCAGATGCTGCGCGATGCTCAGAAAGATCGACAGATCCGCCGTGGACGGGTTTTTCATTGATGAGCGCCTTTCACAAAGTCATGTAATTTTGTTGGGATTATCACATCAGTAGCACGGCTTTAAAGTCGCATCAACTCATCGAGAAGGCCCGGCAATAACGCCAGGGTCACTGACAGGAGGAGTTGCTATGCGTACCTGGCTGATTACCGGAGCTTCCCGTGGTTTTGGCACCCTCATCGCAGAACATGCCCTGCGTGCCGGCGACGCCGTGATTGCCACCGCCCGCAATCCGCAAGACATTACCGACCGCCTCGGCGAGCACCCGAACCTGCTGGCGGTGCGCCTGGACGTCACCCGCGAAGAAGAGGCCCACCAAGCGGTGGCGGAAGGCATCAAGCGTTTCGGCCGCATTGATGTGCTGATCAACAATGCCGGCTTCGGCGTGTTGGGCGCGGTGGAAGAAACCAGCGCCAGCGAAACCGAGCGCCTGTTCGCCACCAACGTCTTCGGTCTGCTCAACGTGACTCGCGCCGTGCTGCCGCACATGCGCGCCCAGCGTAGCGGGCGGGTCATCAACATCTCATCGATTGGCGGCTATCAGGCCTACATGGGCTGGGGTGTCTACGGCTCCACCAAGTTCGCGGTGGAAGGCATCAGCGAAGCGCTACGTCAGGAACTGGCGCCGCTGGGCATTCATGCCACGGTGGTCGAGCCGGGCTTCTTCCGCACTGATTTCCTCGATGAACAATCGCTGGTCAAGACCGCGCTGGTGCTGCCGGACTACGACGAAACCGTCGGCAAGATGCGCACCTTCGCCGAAGCCGCCAACCATGCGCAGCCGGGTGATCCGGTGAAGTTTGCCGAAGCCATGCTGGCGCTGGTCAATGCGCCGAACCCGCCGCAACGGCTGGCGCTGGGCAGCGACACCGTCGCGCGGATCGAAGCGAAAAATCGATTGGTGGCGCAGGAACTGGCCGAGTGGAATGCGCTGGCGCTGTCCACGGACTTCAAGGACTGACACGCCGCCCGACTCAGCAATCGCAGGCTGCGCTCTGTTGATCGCAGCCTTATTTTTTCTTTTCATTGGACGAAATCATGACAACCGTCTCCCAGCCCCATGGCGCGCGCGACAAACTGCTGATCCTCGCGGCCATTTGCCTCTCGGCACTGGTCCTTCCGTTGAGTTTTACCGGTGGCGCGGTGGCGACGCCGGCCATCGGCCGTGACTTGGGCGGCAGCCCGGTGGCGCTGACCTGGATCACCAATGCGTTCATGTTGTCCTTCGGCAGTCTGCTGATGGCGGCGGGGGCGTTGGCCGATGTCTATGGGCGCAAGCGCCTGTTCACGGGCGGCATGCTGCTATTTACCGCTGCGTCGATTGCCCAGAGCCTGGCGCCTTCGGTGTTCTGGCTGGATGTGTTGCGGGCGATACAGGGCGTGGCCGGGGCTGCGGCGCTGGCCAGTGGTTCGGCAGCGCTGGCGCAGGAGTTCGAAGGCCATGCGCGCACCCGTGCCTACAGCATGCTGGGCACCACGTTTGGCATCGGCCTGGCGTTCGGCCCATTGGTGGCCGGGGCGCTGATCGAGGCGTTCAACTGGCGTGCGATCTTTGTCTTCACCGCGCTGATCGGTGTGATCGCGATGGTCTTCGGTCTGCCGCGCATGCGTGAGACCCGCGACCCAGACGCCAGCGGTCTCGACTGGCCGGGCAGTGTGACGTTCAGTTCGATGCTGGCGCTGTTCACGTTCGGTGTGATCCAGGCCCCCGAAAGCGGTTGGGGCAGTCCGTTGGTAGTGGGGCTGTTGGGCGCTTCGGCGTTGTTGCTGGCGCTGTTCGTCCTTATCGAAATGCGCGTCAAGCGCCCGATGCTTGATCTGACCCTGTTCCGTTTTCCGCGCTTCATCGGTGTGCAGATGCTGCCGATTGGCACCTGCTTTTGCTACATCGTGCTGGTGGTCATGCTGCCGCTGCGGTTTATCGGCGTCGAAGGCTTGAGTGAAATCGATGCCGGCCTGCTGTTGCTCGCGTTGTCGGCGCCGATGCTGGTGGTGCCGATGCTCGCGGCGTCCATGACCCGTTTTGTCTCGGCCGGTATTTTGTCAGGCGTGGGTTTCCTGATTGCTGCTGTAGGTCTGCATTGGCTGAGCCTGTACAACGTCGGCGAGCCAAAATTTGCGCTGGTGGTACCGATGGTGTTGATCGGGATTGGTGCGGGGTTGCCGTGGGGCTTGATGGACGGGTTGTCGGTCAGCGTAGTGCCGAAAGAACGCGCCGGCATGGCGGCCGGGATCTTCAACACGGTGCGGGTGGCGGGCGAGGGGATTGCACTGGCCAGCGTGGCGGCGATTCTTGCCTCGCTGCTGCATACCAATCTGCAGGCCGTGGCCGGTGGTGCAGACGCCGCGCTGATTGCCGAGACCGCGCACCGGGTGACCACTGGCGACATGGCTCACGCGATCAACACGATTCCAGGGTTGGCCAACGAACGTCTGGTGCAAGGTTACGCCTCGGCGTTCCAGTATCTGCTGCATATCCTGACGATCATCACGCTGGCGTCGGCAGCTGTGGTGCTGGGGTTGTTGAGCAAGGAACGGACGGTATCGGAGCCACAACAGGCTGCGGCATAAATGAAAAGCCCGGAAGCGCAAAACGTTTCCGGGCTTTGTTCATTGGATCAGCGGCGATCCAGCCACACGGTCTGCGCATTGCAGAACTCGCGCACGCCGAAGTGCGACAGCTCGCGGCCAAAACCGCTTTTCTTCACACCGCCGAAGGTCACGCGCGGATCGCTGGCGGAGTAGCCGTTGATGAACACACCACCGGTTTCCAGTTCGCTGGTCAACTGCTGGGCCAGGGTGACGTTGGCGGTGTAGATCGTTGCGGTCAGACCGAACTCGCTGTCGTTGGCCAGGGCCACGGCATGGGCGCAGTCGCGAGCGGTGATGATAGAGGCTACCGGGCCGAACAATTCCTGTTTGAACGAGGTCATGCGGTCGGTGACGTCGGCCAATACGGTCGGCTCGTAGTAGTTACCCGAACCCTCTACTTTGCTGCCACCGAGCAGCAGGGTGGCGCCTTCTTCCAGGGTATCGCGCACTTGTTGATCCAGTTCGTCGCGCAGATCGAAACGGGCCATCGGGCCGATGTAGTTGTCGGCAGACAACGGATCGCCCATTTTCAACTGGCGGGTGGCTTCGACGAATTTACGGGTGAACTCTTCGACCACGCCTTCTTCGATGATCAGGCGTTTGGCGGCGGCGCAGACCTGGCCGGAGTTCTGGTAACGACCGATCACTGCTGCTTGCACGGCTTCGTCGATATCGGCGTCGTTGAGCACGATGAACGGATCGGAACCACCCAGTTCCAGCACGCATTTCTTCAGCGCTGCACCGGCCTGTGCGCCGATGGCCATGCCGGCGCGGACGCTGCCGGTCAGGGTCACGGCGGCGATGCGCGGGTCGGCGATGGCGGTGGACACGCCTTCCGGGGTGACGTTGATCACTTCAAACACGCCATCGGCAAAACCGGCGCGAGTGAAGGCATCACGCAACAGATAGGCGCTGCCCATCACGTTCGGCGCATGCTTGAGCACGTAGGTGTTGCCGGCGATCAACGCCGGGACGGCGCCGCGCAGCACTTGCCAGATCGGGAAGTTCCACGGCATTACGGCGAGGATCGGCCCCAGCGGACGGTATTCGATGCGCGCCTTGCCGCCTTCGACCAGTGTTGCTTCGGCGTTGAGCATGGCCGGGCCGTGTTCGGCGTACCACTCGCAAAGCTTGGCGCATTTCTCGATTTCGCCACGGGCCTGGGCGATCGGCTTGCCCATTTCCTGGGTGATCATGGTCGCCATGGCTTCGCTGCTGTCACGCAGGGCGCCGGCCAGCGCGGTCAGGGCGCGGGAGCGATCCTGCAGCGGTTTGCGTTTCCACTTGCCGAAACCGAACGCGGCACGGGTCAGCGCGGCATCGAGGGCCTCGGCGGATTCGAAGGCGTAGTGACCGATCTGCTCGCCAGTGGCGGGATTGATCGAGATGGCGTGGGTCTGGCTGGAAATCGGGCTCATGGCATCGTCCTGCGAGGTCAGTGGATGCGCTCAGAGTAGGGTGGCGTTTGATTTCTGGAAACTGAATAATAAAGAGCGTTTCTTTCACGATTGGAGAATGACTGTGGATCTGGTGCAACTGGAAATCTTCAAGGCCGTTGCCGAGCACGGCAGCATCAGCGCGGCGGCGGCGCAGATCCACCGCGTGCCGTCGAACCTGACGACGCGCATCAAGCAGTTGGAGGAGGATCTGGGCGTCGACTTGTTCATCCGCGAGAAAAGCCGCCTGCGTCTGTCGCCCGCCGGTTGGAGTTTTCTGGAGTACGCGCGGCGCATTCTCGATCTGGTGCAGGAAGCGCGCGCCACGGTGGCTGGCGAGGAGCCGCAAGGCGCGTTCCCGCTAGGCTCGCTGGAAAGTACGGCGGCGGTACGCATTCCCGGTTTGCTGGCGACGTATAACCAGCAACACCCCAAGGTCGATCTGGACCTGTCGACCGGGCCGTCGGGGACGATGATCGACGGTGTCCTCTCCGGGCGCCTGGCGGCCGCATTTGTCGACGGCCCGGTCTTGCACCCGGCGCTGGAAGGCATCCCGGCGTTCGAAGAGGAAATGGTCATCATCTCGCCGCTCCACCACGGCCCGATCCAGCGCGCTGCGGACGTGAATGGCGAGAACATCTATGCCTTTCGCTCGAACTGCTCCTATCGCCATCACTTCGAAAAATGGTTCAGCACCGACGCTGCCGTACCCGGCAAGATCTTCGAAATGGAGTCCTATCACGGCATGCTCGCCTGCGTCAGTGCGGGCGCCGGTCTGGCCCTGATGCCGCGCAGCATGTTGCAGAGCATGCCCGGTTGCGCGACGGTGAGTGTCTGGCCGCTGGCGGCGGATTTTCGTTTTCTGACGACGTGGCTGGTGTGGCGCCGGGGCACGGTGTCGCGCAGTCTGAGCATGTTTGTGCGCTTGCTCGAGGAGCGCGGCGTGGTGCGTGCAGAAGAGAATTGACACTTTGTGTCATGGTTGTATCTTAGGCGTCCTGTTTCGCAATATAAAAAACTATACAGCGCAAGCGATGCGCGATTAGCCAGAAGGAATCAGCGATGACCACAGCCCTGAGCGGTAAAGAAGCGGTAGGTGAACGTTTTGTGCTGGAAACCATGCGCCACGCCCAGCAGTTGACCTGGAAGGCCGTGGACGAGATCGCCAAGGTGATCAAACCCGGCATGCGCGAATCCGAAGCCCATGCTCGGGGCAAGGAAATCCTTGTCGAACTGGGCATGGACCGGATCTGGCATCCGCTGCTGATCCGCTTCGGTGCCAACACGCTGAAGACCTTCAAGGAGCGCTCCGAAGGCGATCCGGTGCTGGGCGAGAACGACATTTTCTTCATCGACATGGGCGTGGTCTGGGAAGGGCATGAAGGTGATGCCGGGGCGACGTTTGTCACTGGCTCCGATCCGCAAATGATCGCTTGCGCGGCGGCCTCCAAAGAACTCTTCGACAAGGTCGAGGCTTTCTGGCGTCAAGGTGTAACCGGTGTCGAGTTGTATCGCTACGCCACCGATCAGGCTGAGGCGATGGGTTGGAAACTGAACCTGGACATCAAGGGCCACCGGGTCAGTGATTTTCCTCACGCGATCTATCGCGGCGGTAATCTGGGGGATCTCGATCAGGCTCCGAATGCCGGTGTGTGGATTCTGGAAATCCAGATCGAACACCCTGAGCTTCCGTATGGCGCCTTCTATGAAGACCTGCTGATCTGATTCACTTTGGCGGTGCTAGAGTCAGGAGTCGATGTTCATTCAGGTGCAGCGCTGTAGTTGTAACTACATAGCGCTTGCTCAGATGATGCAGGCCGTTTCCTAACTCCAAAGTCAAAAAAAAGGACGTCCATCATGAAAGTCAGTGCCCGCAACGTTTTCAAAGGTCAGGTCAGCCAGGTTCAGGAAGGCTCGGTCAATGCGGAAGTCGTCCTGACCCTGCCGGGCGGCGAAAAACTGGTCGCTGTCGTGACCCTGGCCAGCCTCAAGAGCCTGGGCATCGCGGTGGGCAAAGAAGCCGTTGCGCTGGTCAAGGCGCCTTGGGTGATGCTGATGACCGAATCCGACGGCATTCGCCTGTCGGCCCGCAACTGTCTGCAAGGCAAGGTGCTGAGCGTGACCGATGGCGCCGTCAACGCTGAAGTAGTGATCGAGCTGGCCGGCGGTTCGAAGGTCTATTCGATCGTGACCCGCGACGCGGTGAACGAACTGGGCCTGGCGGCTGGCGTGAGCGCGACGGCGGTGATCAAGGCTTCGCACATCATTCTGGGTGTGCCGGCCTGATTAAACGCGCGACTCGATAAAAATGCCCGGTTCGGTGATTTGCCGAACCGGGCATTTTTTATTGGCCATCGATACTGCGGGGTAGGTCGAGTAGATTACCGTCGCGCAACACTTCCGGCAGCAACGCATCCGGAAAACCCTGATACGCCACCGGCCGCAAAAAGCGCTCGATCGAGGTCATGCCGACCGAGGTGAAGCGACTGTCCGAAGTGGCCGGGAACGGCCCGCCGTGCACGGTGGCGAAAGTCACTTCCTGAGGATGGGCGAAGGCGTTGACCACGATGCGCCCGGTGCGACGTTCAAGGATTGGCAACAGACGCCGAGCCAGGTCCAGATCGCGGTCTTCAAGGTGAATGGCCGCGCTCAGTTGGCCCTTGAACGACCGCGCGACCGCCAGCAATTCTTCCTCATCGTTGACCGTTACCAGCAACGCGGCCGGACCGAACACTTCATGGGCCAGCGCCGGTTCGCCGAGCAGGCGTTGACCGTCAACTTCCAGCAGCGCCGAGCGGCCTTCAAATTGGCCATCCGCTGGTGCGCCGACTGCCACCAGATTCGCACCAACGCTTTCCATCGCCACCAGCCCTTTGACGTATGAACCGTGAATCCCCGGGGTCAGCATCGTGCGTGCCGGTGCATCACTGATCCGTTTGATCATGGCGCTGCGCAATGCTTGCAGGCCATCACCCTTGACCGCGATCAGGATCGACGGACACAGGCAGGCCTGCCCGACATTGACCAGCATCCGCTCGGCGAAACCATCACCGATTTCCGCGCCGCGTGCCGCCATTGCTGCGGGCAGGATGAAGGTCGGGTTGACGCTGGTCATCTCGGTGAACACCGGGATCGGGTCGGGACGCAGCTGTGCGCGGCGATAGAGCGCCATGCCGCCCAGTTCCGATCCGGTGAAGGTCACTGCCTTGATCAGCGGGTGATCGACCAGCGCCTCACCGATGGCATTGCCGCCGCCGCGCACCATCGAAAACACACCCTCGTGCAAGCCATGCGCCTGTACGGCCTTGCGGATGGCGCGGGCCTGGATTTCCGAGGCGCCGGGGTGGGCGTTGTGGGCCTTGAGAATCACCGTCGCACCGGCCGCGAGTGCCGAGGCGGTGTCGCCACCGGCCACCGAATAGGAGATCGGGAAGTTGCTGGCGCCGAAGATTGCCACCGGACCTATCGCGACTTTCTGCAGGCGATGATCCATCCGTGGCCGGGGCTGACGTTCAGGTTGTGCCGGGTCGATGGCCAGTTGCAGGAAGCGTCCCTTGCGCACCACATCGGCGAACTGGCGGAACTGGGTCGCGGCCTTGGCGGCTTCGCCTTCGAGCTGTGCCTGAGGCAAACCGGTTTCCAGTGCGGCGCGGGCGGCCAGTTCCTCACGAACGGCGTCGAGGTTGTCGGCGATGCTCTCCAGAAACGCCGAGCGTTCGGCCAGCGAGGTATGGCTGTAGCTGTCGAATGCCGCGTCGGCAAGGGTTGCAGCCTGATCGACCTGGGCCGCGCCGCCAAAGGCGAACTCTGGTTCGATCAGTTGATGGGTTGCCGGATTAAGCGCTTTCATCGTGCCCTCGGTGGCGGGGATGTCAGAGGCGCCGATCAGCAGGTGGCCAGTCAGACTCATTTCGACTCACCCTGTGTGTTGAGGCTGGCGATCAACTCGTCGGTGGTCGTGACGACATGGGCGAAGGTCGGGCCGTTCAGCTCATGGGCGGAATGCATCATCTCCGGTTTGAACGCCGCCGTTGCGTCGCGCACCAGCGTGACGTGGTAACCCAGTTCGCTGGCGTAGCGGGCGGTGGCTTCGATGCAGGTGTTGGCCAGCAAGCCGACGATGATCACGTGGGTGATGCTCTTCTGCTTGAGGCGAAAATCGAGGTCGGTGTTGGCAAAACCGCTGGAGCCCCAATGCTCCTGAGCGACGATGTCGCCGTCCTTCGGCGCGAAATCCGGGTGCCATTCACCGCCCCATTCGCCACGGGCAAAGTGGTGCATGTGCATGATCTTTTGTTGGGTAGGGCTTGGGTGATCCCAGTTCTCGTAGTCGCCTTTGACCCAGCGGTGATGCGGTACGATGACCACCGGAATCTGCAGGCCACGCACGGCGCGGTCGAGTTTGCGCAGGTTGTCGAGCAGACCGTTCTGGTCGGCGATCGGTTTGATCAGCGGAAAGATCTTGCCGCCATCCGATAAAAAATCGTTGTACGGATCGACCAGCAGGTAGGCGGTTCTGTCGAGTGGATAGAGAGGTTTCGACATGACGATGTACTCCGGCAATGAGAGTGATCGATGCTCAGGGCTTGTTCCCGCATCGTGTTGATATGATAATCATAGTAACTGTGAAAGAGGCAAGCCCTGATGGCTGTAAACGATAGTCTTCCCGATACGCTGTGCCCGATTTCCCGGGCCGAGGCGATCGTCGGCGACCGCTGGACGGTGCTGGTTTTGCGCGAGTTGTTCATGGGCAGCCATCGCTACGACGAGATTCAGGCCCAGACCGGCGGTACGCCGCAGATGGTCGCCGCTCGTCTGAAAAGCCTGGAAGCAGACGGACTGGTCGAACGTCGCTTGTACAACGAGCGGCCGAAACGCTACGAGTACCACCTCACCGCGAAGGGCGAGGCGTTCTACCCGGTGGTGATTGCGTTGCGCGCCTGGGGAGAGACCTGGTGCAAGTCGCCGGAGGAGGGGCTGGCCGTGAACATGATCCACAAGCACTGCAATCACAGCGCCGGCCTCGGACCGCTGTGCGATCACTGCGGCGAACTGTTGCGGCGCGAGGATCTGATCAGCCAGCCGCAAGAAGCCTATGTCGCTGAACGGCAGGCGCGGCGCGAGGCGTTCAAGGCGAAATAGGCGGTTCCAGCCAAAGCAAAAGGCCCTCGCTTCGAGGGCCTTCGTGTGTCACTGCAGAACTGATCGTTTACAGACTGCCCGCCAGCTTCCCGGTCATCAGCCGCCGACGATAAGCACTGTCACGACTGGCCAACCAGAAATACAGCGGCGACGTCACCAGCAACCCCACCAGCCAGGAAAGGTCCGCGCCGTTGATGTGCGCCGACACCGGGCCAACGTACAGCGGCGTGTTCATGAACGGAATCTGCACCGCGATCCCGATCGCATACGCCAGCAAGGCCTGCGGGTTGTAGCGGCCGTAGATGCCACCGTCGACCTGGAAGATCGAGGCGATGTCGTACTGGCCTTTGTGGATGGCGTAGAAGTCGATCAGGTTGATCGCTGTCCACGGCACCAGCACGACCAGCAGCACCAGCACCATGTCGACGAAGTGGCCGATGAAGTCTGACGACGCGCCGACGGCAGCGAAGCAGCAGGCGAGCAGCACGATCAGCGAAATCACCGCGCGGCTCTTGGCGGTCGGAATCCAGCGGTAGGCGAAGGTCTGCACCAGAGTGATCAGCGACAGCACCGCGCCGTACAGGTTGAGCGCGTTATGGCTGATCACGCTGAGCAGGAACAGCACCAGCATCAACGGGCCGATCGAGCCGGTGGCGAGTTTCACCGCATCCATGGTGTCCATGCCCACCGGGGTTGCCAGCACGGCAACCGCACCGAAGATGAACGACAGGCTGGAGCCCAGTGCGGAACCGAGGTAAGTGGTCCAGAACGTCGCGGCCACCGGCACATTCGCCGGCAGATAGCGCGAGTAATCCGACACATACGGCGCAAACGCAATCTGCCACAACGCCGCCAGCGACACGGTGGCGAGCCAGCCCGACAGGTTGAAACCGCCACGGGTGAGGAAGTCAGCCGTCTGCACGTGAGTCAGGATGTAGCCAAAGCCGACCACGATGCCGATCCCCAACACCCAGGTGCCGATGCGGTTGAGCACGTGGATGAAGCGGTAACCGATGATCCCGATGATTCCCGAGCCCAGCGCGCCGATCACGATGCCGACCGGTACCGGAACGCTGTCAACCACGCCATGCAGGGACTTGCCGGCGAGCACGATGTTGGAGGCGAAGAAACCGATGTACATGACGCCGGCAATCAACACCACCAGCAGCGCGCCGAGGGAACCGAATTGCGCACGACTCTGGATCATCTGCGGAATGCCCATCTGTGGGCCTTGCGCCGAGTGCAGCGCCATCAGCACACCGCCGACCAGATGGCCGACCAGAATGGCGACGATGCCCCACACCAGATTCAAGTGAAACAGCTGCACGCCGAGGGCGCCGGTGACGATGGGCAGCGGCGCGATGTTGCCGCCGAACCAGAGGGTGAACAGATCCCTGACCTTTCCGTGGCGATCTTCGGGCGGCACATAGCCGATCGTATGTTTTTCAATGAGCGGTGCGGACGTTGTTGCAGAGGTGGCCATGACGAACTCCAAGGCAAGGACGAGTACGTGGACGTACTTCAGTGAGCGCCGGCACGGACGGCGCATTTCTTGTTGGGGTCGATCATGGGCAAGGAAAGGGGAGAGATAAATTAGTAGTTTTGTTGCTTCAGGCGTTAAAAAAACGAGGTTCTCCGTTCAGGTGAAAGCGCTCTGTTTCGGGTGTTTCAGCGCCATGAGCGACAACGCAGCTGACCTCCATCGGAGCAGCTGTCTGTCGGTGATATTGCGGCTTGGCTGCGGACGCGAGTCCTGCAGCCAGACCGTTTTTTTCAAAGGCGAATCGAAGCCAGCATCCGTTGCAGCATCTCATCGCAGGCCTTGAGCTGATCGCGGCTGACAAACTCGTCCGGCTTGTGACCCTGGTCCATGCTGCCGGGCCCGCACACCACCGTGGGAATCCCCACCGCGTCGAACAAGCCGCCTTCGGTCCCAAACGCAACAGTGCCGAAATCGTCCGAGCCACAGAACGTGGCGATCAATTCCGCCGCCTGGCTCCGAGCATCAGTCGCCAGCCCCGGATACGCCGACAGTTCGCTGAAACGGATATCACTCTGCCCGCTGACGGCCCGCATGCGCGGCAGTATTTGCTGTTCGGCATAGGTCTTGAGTTGCTGCGCGACGACCGTCGGATCCTGCGAGGGCAGGGCGCGGATTTCGAAGTCGAAACGGCAATCGGCGGGGACGATGTTCAACGCCTTGCCGCCGCTGATCACGCCGGTTTGCACCGTTGAATACGGCGGGTCAAAGCGCGGGTCGAGGTGTTCATCCTTGAGCTGGCGGCCGATGCGTCCCAACTCGCCGATCAACTCGGCGGCGCATTCGATGGCATTGACCCCGAGTGGCGCGTAGGCCGAATGACAGGCGTGCCCCTGGACATCGCAGCGCATCGCCAGTTTGCCCTTGTGCCCGAGCACCGGTTTGAGTTCGGTCGGCTCGCCGATGATGCACAGCAACGGTTTGACCGGACGTTGCTCCAGCACCTTGAGCAGCGAACGCACACCGAGGCAACCGACCTCTTCGTCGTAGGACAGCGCAATGTGTACCGGCATGCGCAGCGGTGCTTTGACCAATGACGGCACCAACGCGAGCACGCAGGCGATGTAGCCCTTCATGTCCGCCGTGCCGCGACCGTACAACTTGCCGTCGCGCTCGCTGAGTTCGAACGGCGGTAGCGTCCATGGCTGACCGTCGGCCGGTACCACATCGGTGTGCCCCGACAGCACGATGCCCGGCTGATCGGCCGGGCCAATCGTGGCGAACAGGTTGGCCTTGCTGCGCTCATCGTTGTAGATCAGCTCGCATGGCACATCGAAACTTTCGAGGTAGCTACGCACGAAGTCGATCAATTGCAGGTTGGACTCGCGGCTGGTGGTGTCGAACCCCACCAGCGTTTTGAGCAACGCGACGCTGTCGCTCATCGGTCGTCTCCGGCAACTCCGTAGCCCGGCGCCTTCGCCGGATCGAGGGCGCGGTCGATGTAGTCCTGAAGCTGCGGGCGATAGGCGTCCCAGAGTTTTTGCAATTGGCCGATCGGGTCTTCATCGGCCCAGTCCACCCGAAGGTTGACGATGGGCCAGGTCAGTTCACCTACCACGACCACGGCTGCCGAATGCACCGGTCCCGCTTCACCGCCCAAGGTCTGGGCGGCGTGCAGGGCCTTGATCAGACGGTCGGTCAATTGGCCTTCGCCTTCTTCGAACGCGCTGACCATGGCTTCGATCACCGAGCGCCCGGCGAGCATGTTGCCCGCCGCCACGCATTGCTCGCCCGACACGGCGTTGTGCACGCCCAGGGTTTGCGCGCCGCTGAAATGCGCGGTCTGCCCGAGGTGGTTGATCGCGGTGATCTGCCGGTACTGACTGTAGCCGTTGCGGGTGAGCACCTTGTCCAGCGCTGCCTCGGGCGCCAGGCCTTGCTCCATCAAGGCGAGCACTTCCGGGCCGAGTGACGGCAGGGTGATGTTCTGGCTCGATACCGCGCCGACACCCGGCAGCAGCCACGGGCAACGGGCGCCGACGGCGATGCTGGAGGAACTGATGGCAATGCCGAACTGACCGGTTTCGGGGCAACGGGCGGCGATGGAAAATGTCATGTGTGGCCTCCTTTCGCTAAGGTCGAGTTACTCGGGAATCACCGCTACCACATCAATTTCCATCAGCCACTGCGGCTGACCCAGCGCGGACACCACCAGCCCGGTGGAGATCGGGAAAACACCCTTCAGCCATTTGCCGACTTCCTGATACACCGGCTCGCGGTAGCGCGGGTCGATCAGGTAAGTGGTGGTCTTGACGATATGGCTCAGGTCGCTGCCGGCCTCTTCCAGCAGTTGCTTGACGTTGCGCATCGCCTGTTCGGTCTGTGCGCGCGGGTCGCCGAGGCCGACCAGTTCACCATCGAAATTGGTGCCGACCTGACCACGGACATACACGGTATTGCCGGCGCGCACGGCCTGGCACAAGTCATTGTCCAGGGTCTGGTTCGGGTAAGTGTCCTTGGTGTTGAACATGCGAATGCGGGTGTGGGTTGGCTGACTCATGTGAAACTCCTGACGAATTCGGGCCCGGCGCGATGGGCGCCGGAGCGGTAATGGGGGATCAAGCGTCGACGGTGTCGACAGCGTTGCTATGCAGCACGGCTTCGCGTTGTTCGGCATCGCGATAGGCCAGGTATTTGCGCTGGGTAGCGATGTGATCGGCCACGTGCTTGGCGTCGTGCCACACGCCCCAGATGAACGACGAACCGCGCCGCGACTGCCACGGCAAACCGAGGAAATACACACCCGATTCGCTGGACACACCGCGCTGATGTTGCGGCTTGCCGTTGTCGTCGAACGCCGCGACTTTCAGCCAGGAATAGTCCACGGCAAACCCGGTGGCCCAGATGATCGACGTGATGCCGGCGGCGGCCAGATCAAGATTGGCCAGCGGGTTCTTCACGCATTCCGGGTCTGGGTACGTCTCGCGGGCTTCCGGTTCCAGCGGCAGATCGAGGCCGTTGCGTTCGATGTAGGCATCGGCGGCATCCAGCAGTGCGAGGTAGTTCTCGTCGCCACGCTTGAGGTTGTCGCGCAGATCCTGTTTGAAGGTCACCACGCCGTCGTTGAAGGATTCGGTGACGCCGACCAGGGTCATACCGCGATGGGCCAGGCCACGGAAATCGATGGTGCGGCCACCGTGGGCGCCGCTGACGGCGATGGTCACGTGCTCGCGGCCAGGTTTCATGGCGGCCTGATCCCACTCGCCGAGTACGCCGAGCCACCAGCAGAAATCGCGGTTGCGGTAAGCACGAGGAGGGCGGTCATGGGCACCGACCGAGAGAAACACCTGCTTGCCCGAGCGCTGCAATTCATCGGCGATCTGCACGCCAGACGAACCGGCACCGACCACCAGTACTGCGCCGGCCGGCAGTTGTTGCGGGTTGCGATAGTCGGCCGAGTGAATCTGCAACAGACGCTCATCCTTCGGCGCAATGGCCGGGATCACTGGTCGTTGAAACGGGCCGGTGGCGGCGACGACGCGGGCGGCTTCGATCACGCCCTCGGAGGTCTCGACGGTGAAGCCCGGGCGACCGACATTGCGCAGCACGCTTTTCACGTCCACGCCGGTGCGGATCGGCGCGTTGAATTTCTTCGCATAGGCCTCGAAGTAGTCGGCGACGCGCTCCTTGTGGGCGAAACCATCCGGATCGACATCATCGAATTCCATCCCCGGAAACCGGTCATGCCACGCCGGACCGTTGGCCACGAGTGAGTCCCAGCGCCCGGTGCGCCAGCGCTCGGCAACGCGGCTGCGCTCCAGCACCAGGTGCGGCACACCGAGTTTGCTCAGGTGTTCACTCATGGCCACACCCGCTTGACCGGCGCCGACAACAAGCGTGTCTGTTTTTATTATTTCAGTGGTCATCTCTGATCCCTTCTCACGAGGCCGTTGGATTCAGGCCGCTGTCGACCTGTTCTCTGTGCTTGGGATCAGACTAGGGAGGGGGTGGTTATCGGTAAAATATTATTAAGCTGGGATGTGAAGATAAAAACGTGATGCAGAGGCCTGAAAGTCCTGTAAACACGGGGCTTCGCCATGACACCGGAATCCGGGACAACGAAAAAAAAGGGCCGCCGACAGGGTAGTCGGCGGCCCTTTTTCGCGCATGTTCAGTTCACAGCGAACTCAGCGATCCAGAAACGCCAGCAGGTCTTCATTCAATTGCTGCGCATGGGTGACCGCAAAGCCGTGTGGCGCGCCTGCGTAGACTTTCAGCTCAGCGCCCTTGATCTGTGCAGCGGCCCGTTTGCCGGTGGTTTCGAATGGCACGATCTGATCACCGTCGCCGTGAATCACCAGCGTCGGCACATCGATTTTCGCCATGTCCGGGCGGAAGTCGGTTTCCGAGAACGCCGTGACGCAATCCACGGTGCCTTTGAGCGAGGCGAGCAGGGCGATGTTCAGGGTTTGCGTCAGCACGCCGTCGGAGACTTTCTGACCCTGATTGGTGCCATAGAACGGGGCGTTGAAGTCTGCGATGAACTGCGCGCGGTCCTTCAGCAGGCCGGCCTTGATCCCGTCGAACACCGACGTGTCGACACCTTCGGCGAAGTCCGGTTTCTTGCCGAACAGCGGCGTCACCGCGCCCAGCAGCACCAGCCCGGCGACGCGCTCGCTGCCATGGCGCGCAATGTAGCGGCTGACATCGCCGCCGCCCATGGAGAACCCGACCAGGGTCACGTCACGCAGATCGAGGTGTTCGATCAACTGCGCGATGTCGTCGGCGAAAGTGTCGTAGTCGTAGCCGGTCCATGGCTGCTCGGAACGGCCGAAACCACGACGGTCGAACGCGATGGTGCGGTAGCCGCGGCTGCTCAGGTATTCCATCTGGTATTCCCACATGTCGGCGTCCAGCGGCCAACCGTGGCTGAACAGCACGGGCTTGCCGCTGCCCCAGTCCTTGAAATAGATTTCGGTGCCGTCTTGAGTCGTGAACGTGCTCATGGAAACTCCTTGGGTGTGGGCTTGCGTGGATGCCGTGATGGCAACGTTCACTATCGCGGCAAAGTGCACCGGCCACTTGTACGCAGGTGCTAAGTTCGAGGCGCACGGCGTTATCGGTTTTGCAGCGCGGGTTGTAAGATGCAACCGCATCGAACCTGCCGATTTGCTGGAGACACCCGAAATGAAGCGCAAAAGCCTTGCCGGCAATGCCTGCCCGATCGCCCGGACACTGGACCTGATCGGCGACTGGTGGTCGTTGCTGATCATCCGCGATGCGCTGGAAGGCATTTGTCGTTTCGGCGATTTCGAGAAGAGCCTGGAGATTGCCAAGAACATGTTGAGTGTCCGGCTCAAAGGGCTGGTGGAGCGCGACATCCTGCGCATGGTGCCGGCGTCCGATGGCAGCGCCTACAAGGAGTACGTGCTGACGGAAAAGGGTCGGGCGTTACAAACCGTGATCGTTGCGCTGTCGCAGTGGGGAGGGGAACACCTGTACGCGCCTGGCGAACCGGGCTCGGTGATGGTCGATGTGCAGAGGGGACAGCCGATCCGCAAGCTTGAGTTGCTGTCAGCCGATGGTCGAGTGCTGGCGCCGGAGGATGTGGCGACGAAACTGGCTGTTGAGCACTGAGGTGAAGTGAGCGGGTTCTGTCGGACGTTTCGTTTTTCGGAACGTTCTCTGATGCGGCGACCGGTTTTCCTTGGTTGATCTGCGAAACATCCTGCATCTCTGTCGGAGTCGGACGATTTCACCGATGCCGTTCGTCGGCAACAATGGTTGGGTGAATCCATAAATTGACGCAGCACATTGCTGAACCAGCAGGGTGCGATCCTTGCCAATGGCAGCCACGCAGAACTCGCGCTGGGCACCGGTAACCTGCAGAACCAGGGTGGCACGCTGCAGGCCGACACCCTGAACATCACCAGCACCAACCTCGACAACAGCGCGGTCAATGGCAAGGCCGGTTTGATCTCCAGTCTGTTGGGCGATTTGCAGCTGACGGTGACACGTCTGACCAACCATGCCGGCAAGCTCTTCGGCAAGGATCAGGTCATTTTCAAGGGCGCCAACCTGGATAACGCAGGCGGCGAGATCAGCGGCAATCGCCTGGGGCTCGAAGCGGTCACTCAGATTCTCAATCAGGGCGGACTGATCGAGTCGGCGACGGATCTGCAACTGATCGGCGGCCAACTGGACAACAGCGCCGGCGGGCAGATTCGTGCATTGGGCGGAGCCACCAGCACGATCAAGCTGAACGGCAACCTGAATAACCAGAACGGCGTCATCGAGATCGGCAGCGAGGATCTGGAACTGGCCGGTGCCCAGCTCAACAACCTCAGCGGCTGCGTTCGTCACGCTGCAAAAGGGCTGTTCGATCTGGACCTGAGCAACCTGACCGGCTCTCAAGGCAGCCTCACCGGTCTGGGCAAAGGCGTTTGGGATATCGCGTCGGTCAATGGCGTCGGCACCTGGCAACTGAACGGTGGCCTGACCTACACCAGCACGCAGGGCCGTAATCTTTACAGGAAACCATCAAACCTTATCCATATTCCTGAAGTGGAAAAGGGGACAGTGAAAAGGGAAAAGTGATTAATAAATCTGTCCCCTTTTTTCTGTGATTTTGCAGAGTCTCTGTTGGAAATAGGTATTAATCGGGTCAGTGGCGCTGTTGCCAAAGTTTGCCTTGTTGCCTGTGGGGAACGTAAGGTTCTGCAAGGTCATAGGCGGCATTTGGCGGGTAGTTCTATAAGTGGTATTCCTGTTTTTGATATTGCAGGCTGGCCGGATAGTCGGTACAAAGATGAAGTGGGCTATTTGGAAGTTGCAGAGAACGAAGCGGTGCTTGTAATGTTTTTTCTTCCGAGAAGGTCGTTGAATTAGTGTATGAGTTTTCGGGTGTAAGATTTGGTGTTGCTTTGGGGGGGATTTGGAATGCTGTAGATAAGTTAAGGTGAAAGTCGCCATTTGAAAAAGGGGACAGATTTATTTGATTTAATAATTCTGTCCCTTTTTTGCAATAAGGTTAAATATAAACTAAACTCTGAGGGGGGTATCAGGCGGATCTTGAAAAAAGACAGCATTTTATAATTCATCTGGTCAAAGGTTGGTTTGTAAGAACGACATATGGGTCTTGAAATGATTAAAGTGAACTGGTTTGCCCCCATCGTCCCAGGTGTAGAACTAGCTGGTATTGAGTTGGGGGCAACGCGTGAGGAGTTTGAATCCATGCTCCTTGAGTGTTGTGTAGATCCGAAAGCGAGGGTGTATAAGTTTTCTGATACTCCATTGTTGGTTTTGGATGTTACAGAAAGTTCAGGTAAGACATTTTTTCGGTTTGATATTTTTGATTTGAATCTCACGGGCTGGGATTTGCAGTTTCCAGGTTCAGAGAAAGTGTTATCCGAGACTAGGGCACTTGTGGTCGGGTTTTTGAATGGTAGGGTTTCCAATATCTCCGTATGGATGTTCGATTATTTCGGCTCGCTGGGAGACAAAAGACTAACTTACTCCTATCAGGGGAAAGTGGAGGGTAGGGGACTTGGTTCGCGAGTTGATTGCGCAGCTACTTGTTTTGAGCTGATTTATGATGAGGCTGAAGAATGGTTTTATGCTCGTACCGATAGAATAATTTTCGGTGGTGGAGGGGGAGGCAGTCTGGAAGATTCTGAAGATCAATTGATTCATATGATTATGATTTTTTAGAAAGTGATTTGGAGTGGGCGTCGGTTGTTTTGAAATGAAAAGCGGGCTGGGCGGAAATGACACATTTAATTAATTAAATGTGTCTCCTTTTGAGTTTTGGTTTTTTTGACTGTTCTAATAATGCGGCGATCTACAGGTAATAAAATTGCCCCTTTTTTAATCGAATGATTGACGCCAAAATAGTGGCCATCTAATATCGCGCCGATGTTTGATATCACCTCCGTCTCGTTGCGCTCATTAGGGAAGATTCACACGTGAACAAACCTGCACTCGTCACTTTGACCTTGGCGTTCGCGCTTTCAGGTTGCCATTCCAACGTTCGGGATTCTTCTCCCAATCTGCTGAAGGACGGTGTCCAACTGCACCAGAATACGGTGGCGGTCGATGCGCAGCACGCCAAGGTTGT
Organism: Pseudomonas sp. FW215-R2; assembly: GCF_058789255.1. NCBI lineage: Bacteria > Pseudomonadati > Pseudomonadota > Gammaproteobacteria > Pseudomonadales > Pseudomonadaceae > Pseudomonas > Pseudomonas sp. FW215-R2. The sequence goes on along the minus strand of NZ_JBYTBO010000010.1, from coordinate 15,207 downwards.
GATGAAAGCGTCGGGCTCGACGATTCCGGTGGAGTTTTCGATCCGTCGTGCAGATGATCCCGACCGCCGCATGGAAGAACTGGGAACCGTGGTGGATTCGGGGCGAGGCCAGGTGTTCGGCTGGATTGCCAAGCTCAACGAAGTGGGCAACAGCGCGGTGGCCAAACGCTTCCCGCAACTGGAAACCCAGGCCGATGCCGATAAGACAATTGAAGTGTCGGGCTATGCGAATGGCCCTCGCACCGGAGTTCTCCATACCTGCGGGCCAGTGAGCAATTCGTTTACGCCAGAGCGTGGCAAAGCCTATCTGGTTGAGTTTGAGTTTGTGGGCGGCAGTTGCGAGCAGCACGTCTACGACGTTACTCAGCCCGAGCAGCGCATTCCTGTAAAGAGCTGACCTGCTGAATTCAGAGAGCCCATCAATGCGTGAGGAAGAATTTGCCTGTGAGTGATGTGAATTATCCGCGTCTGAAGGTTTTCCTGGCTTTTCTTCTTTGCCCGTTGGCGCCGGGTTTTATCGCCGGCTTCTTCAAGACGATTGCGACCGTCGCCCATCTGGCCATGAACCCACGGTTGATGGGGGAGGTCGCAGGGGCGGAATTGATGTTGATGCCATTCCTCGGACCTGTTCTGGCTCAAGTGGTATTTCTCGTGCCATTTCTGCTGTTTTCATTGGTGATCGCATCGATGAAAGTCAAAAGGACAAGTCGAGCCTGTTCCGTGATAGCGCTGTCGGGCGCGGTGCTGGCCACTTTATGGGTTACTCCGTTTATCGTCGCCGTTGTACGGGATGTAGAGAGTGCGAAGTTTTCCGATGAGATTTTCGGAATGGTCGTACTCTTTGTCACTTCAATGGCGACATGCTGGTTGACTGCCCGTTTCTTCCTGCCTGATCCGACAGAGCTGGAGACTGATATCCGTCAGGTTGGTTATTGAGCCGAAACCCAAAAAGACAATGCCCCGATTAGCTCGTGGCTTTTTCACAGGCTGCTAGATCATGAAGATTGAGAGCGATGAAGGTCACCTTCTGAATGTTGTTGCGGATATTGGCAGCCTGGAGTGGCGGAAATATCGGCAACGTTATCCCGACGTAGTGGTCGGAGGTAAAGTGCAGCGAGAGGATCATTCTGCTTTTCTCCCTTTCATCGCTTTCAGATTTAAATCTGTTAGAGACGGTGATATTGAAAAATTAAGATGTGTGGTAGAAAGTTATAAAGGGGCATTGTCATGGTCGCTTGTTGGGAGAACGCGCGAAGGTCTCCCGGGGATTAACTGGATGATAGCCCCGTCAAGACTGTTGGAGGTTGATGCGTTGGCGTTGGGTTTAAGAATGACTGCCGCCGATTACTTGTCTGTTTATGAGCCTTTACTTGGTCCGGCGGCGTACGAGGATTTGATGGGCCTTACCGAATATGTTCGCTCGGAATTTTCAAATTCTTGACAGGAACTAATGCCCTTCGCTTTATTGTATTTTGGTCGAATTTATTAAAGCTAATGATCCAAACGCAGTTCCCTTGAGGTGATATTGTGGGTATGTATATCGCGATTGCTGATGGTGTAGGCTGGGCAACCTCCAGTGGCGTGTTTGATTGCATTGTCGAAGGTACGAGAATCTATCTTGAGGGAACAGACAGGGCATGCCTTCGAAGAATATACAGATCGCTGGACGAAGAGGCTCAAAACTTCATAGTGCTCAAGAGTGTCGAGGTAGAGTGCTTTAATAAGTTTTACTTTTGTTGCAAAAAGGCGATGTTGGATTTTTCGGGTAGCAATGCAGCTCACGAGATACCAAGCGATCACTTGGAGGGCATTCTCTGGAACTGGGATGAAGTGCTGAAATTGATGAGGCATGATCCTCGATATAGAATGGGCGAATATTAGAAAAATGGGATTAATTAAATTTGTCCACCTTTCAGTTCGTTCATTCAGGTGCAAGAATGATTAAGCAGTCCTCGTATTATAGAAATCTGCCAGACTCAATGCCTGTTGATGACCTGCTTGAAGAGTTTCTTTATCTTGTTGATGGGGGGTATGCCTATAAACAGAAAGCCGATTTTATGGAAAGTCTCCTGGAGCTAAGCGATAGGCAGTGGCATACATATACGAATTTGTGTGAGGATTTAAAAAATAAAATTGAGGAAATCCTGATCTCTTCGTGGGACGGCTTCGATTTCGACGTAGCCGATGCGGCAATTATTATTTGCTCGCGGCTTGGGCTTGTGAAATTTTTTGAGTTTATGAAAAATCAAAGCGTGCTCGATATGTCCCCGGATGTTTTTGCGCAAGTCAAAAGCGCAATCGTCGAGTTTGGCAACGATGTTGGTAATCCATACAGCGGTATGCCAGTCGCATGAACTGGAAATTGCACTGCTAAGGGTCGGTATCTTTGCTCTGCTCAGGCGTAAGGTTCTTTGAAGTTCAGGGGGCGACTCATTTAATAGCTAAGCCTTTTTGTTTTTTAGAGTGCTTCTTAAAGGAGTCCAAGGAATGAAAGTCAATCAAACAATTTTTGATGAACTCTGGAACGGTGATAAAAACATTTGCTTCTTTGTTTGTTCAGGCAAGAGCTTTTGGGTCGTAGACGAAAAATGCAACTTCACCCTTGATGCGGAAAAAGACTACCGTGCTTACCTGGACGCCGGGAGTATAAGCCGGGAGCAATATGAACTCGCTTGCAAGGCGTTTAGAGGGGGTGTCCTCAAAATGACTGCGGATAACTTCCCCAAGTACCTCCACGACTCAAGCGAAAAAATTCTGTCTTCCCACGATCTGCAGGATTTTATCGGGGCAGATGCAGAGGTTTTTAAAAGGGTTGAGCATTACTACCAGACAGGCGAGGGCTTGACGCCTGATGTGTACAAGCGTGCCAATGTTACTAGCTCGCGCTTCCCAAGTTTTTATATCAATTTTGATCGGAAAATATTCATGCACATGGATGATGTGCGTGTTCATGAGGATCTGGTCGAGCCGGGCTGGGCTGCAGAGAATGCTGATTTCAGCTTTCTGATTCCGGCGAGTGAGCGGTACTGGGTAGTAGCAGGGAACGATTACTGGAAACTCAGATTTGTATGAAAGGGTCCCTGTCGCGCCCTCGCTGATATGTACATTTCTTGCCAGACGCAAAATTGAACGCCAGAAAAAAGAATGGGTTTTGGAAGCGTGGGCACAAAAAACGCCCTGGATTATCAGGGCGTTTTTATTGGGCAGATACAATCAGCACAGTCGTTAACGAAACGCCGGCACCACATGCTTGATAAACAGCTCCAGCGACTTCTTCTTTTCTGCATGCGGCAAGCTGTTGTCGCACCAGAAACTGAACTCATCCACCCCCAGTTCCTGGTAGTACTTGATCCGCGGAATGATCTCTTCCGGCGTGCCGATCATCGCCGTCTTGTGCAGGCTCTCCAGTTCAAACTCCGGCCGCCCTGCAAATTTCTCTTCCGGACTCGGGGCGAGGAATCCGTTCACCGGCACTTCCTTGTTGCCGAACCAGGCGTCAAACGTGCGATAGAAACGTGAGATGGCTTTGGCACCAAGCTTCCAGCCTTCCGGGTCATCCGCCGAGTGCACGTGGGTATGACGCAGCACCATCAATTGCGGACGCGGCACATCAGGGTTGTTGTCCAGCGCGTTCTGGAATTTGTTTTTCAGGTCGAGGACTTCTTCGTCGCCCTTCATCAACGGCGTGACCATCACGTTGCAGCCGTTGGCCACAGCGAAGTTGTGCGAGTCCGGGTCGCGGGCGGCGATCCACATTGGCGGGTTGGGTTTCTGGATCGGTTTCGGCACGCTGGTCGATGTGGGGAATTTCCAGATGTCGCCATTGTGGGCGTAGTCGCCTTGCCAGAGGGCGCGGACCACGGGGACCATTTCCCGCAGGGCCTGGCCGCCGGATGAGGCAGGCATGCCGCCGGCCATGCGGTCGAATTCCACCTGATAGGCGCCACGGGCCAGACCGACTTCCATCCGGCCGTTGCTGATCACGTCGAGCAGGGCGCATTCACCGGCGACCCGCAGCGGATGCCAGAACGGCGCGATGATGGTGCCGGCGCCCAAGTGAATCGTGGTGGTCTTGGCAGCGAGGTAGGCCAGCAGCGGCATCGGGCTCGGCGAGATGGTGTATTCCATGGCGTGGTGTTCGCCGATCCACACGGTGCTGAAACCGCCGGCCTCGGCCATCAACGTCAGTTGGGTCAGGTCTTCGAACAGTTGACGGTGGCTGACGCTTTCGTCCCAGCGCTCCATGTGTACGAACAGGGAAAATTTCATGACGCTACCTCGAATCTCTTGTGGTCGGCCGGTCGCTTGCCGGCCTGTTTAAGTGCAATCGTGCGGGTCAGGCAAAGGCGGGCAGAGCGCCCATCTTGCCGTGGCAATACACCAGCGGGCCGGCGTCCTGCTGGGGCACGATGAGGTTTTTCACCGCGCCGACCATGATCGCGTGGTCGCCGCCTTCGTATTCGCGCCACAACTCACATTCGATGATAGCTGTCGCGTTGGCCAAAATCGGGTTGCCCAGTTCGCTCAGCGTCCACTCGATGCCCTGCGCCTTGTCCTTGCCTTTGCGGGCGAACGCGTAGGCTTCGCTCTGCTGGCCGCCGGACAACACGTGAATGGCAAAGCGTTTGTTCTTGATCAGGACGGGGTAGGAATCGGAGCTGTAGTTGGGGCAGAACAGCACCAGGGCCGGGTCCATCGACAGCGAGCTGAAGGCGCTGGCGGTCAGGCCGACGATCTGGCCGTCGTCATCAAGCGTGGTGATGACGGTGACGCCGGACGGGAACGAGCCCATGACTTGTTTGTAGACGGCAGCATCGATCATTGGTCAATCCTCGAGTGCGGTGAAGCGTGTTTTTATGTGTTTATGGGTCTGATGGTATACCGTAATACATCGATTGCAAGTGCTTTTTTGGTGAAACGATAAACGTGGTTCATCCGTCGGAAAGTCAGCATTTACGGGGCTTTTGTCTAGCTGTAAAGCCTGGCGATCAGGGAGGATGCCGGATCAGATGCTGTCGCAAACAGCGGATCAGTCTTGTGAAAATGTTGGAATACCATAATATGGTCTGCATCTGAGGGGCGGCCACGAAACGCCCCCGGTTTGGCTTCATACAACGATAAGAACAGACCCAATCGAGTTCATTTTTATGTCCCAGATGTCCCGGCAAGATCCGTTGATCGAGAATCACACGGTCGACTACGTTCCACTCGCGGAACGCCACGGGAAGGCCCGCGACCTTTTCACTCTCTGGTTCAGCACCAACATTGCGCCACTGCCCATCGTCACCGGCGCCATGGTGGTTCAGGTGTTTCATCTCGACCTGTTCTGGGGGCTGCTGGCGATTGCGCTGGGGCACATGATCGGCGGGGTGGTGATCGCCCTGGCATCGGCGCAGGGCCCGCGCATGGGCATTCCGCAGATGGTGCAGAGTCGTGGTCAGTTCGGGCGTTACGGTGCGCTGCTGATCGTGTTCTTCGCGGCGATCATCTACATCGGTTTTTTCATTTCCAACATCGTGCTGGCCGGTAAGTCCATCGTCGGCATTGCGCCGTCGGTGCCGGCGCCGTTGAGCATCCTGATCGGCGCCCTCAGCGCCACGGCGATCGGCGTGATCGGCTACAACTTCATCCATACGCTCAATCGCATCGGCACCTGGGTGATGGGCAGCGCGCTGCTGGCCGGATTCATCTACATCTTTGCCCATGACTTGCCGGCAGATTTCTTCACCCGCGGCAGCTTCAACCTGTCCGGGTGGCTGGCGACGGTGTCTCTGGGGATCATCTGGCAGATCAGCTTCTCGCCGTACGTTTCTGACTATTCGCGTTACCTGCCGGCGGACATCGGCATCGCCAAGCCATTTATCGCAACTTATCTGGGCGCCACGCTGGGCACGATTCTGTCGTTCACATTCGGCGCGGTGGCGGTGTTGGCGACACCCGAAGGGACCGAGGCGATGGCGGCGGTCAAGCAGTCCACGGGTTGGCTGGGGCCGATTCTGATGGTGCTGTTCCTGCTCAACATCATCAGCCACAACGCGCTGAATCTGTACGGCGCGGTGCTGTCGATCATCACCTCGATCCAGACCTTCGGCAGCCAATGGACGCCGAGCATCAAGGTGCGGGTGATGCTGTCGAGCGTGGTACTGGCGGGTTGCTGCGTGGTGGCGCTGGGGGCGTCGGCGGATTTCATTTCCGAGTTCATCGGGCTGATTCTGGCGTTGCTGCTGGTGCTGGTGCCGTGGGCGTCGATCAACTTGATCGATTTCTATCTGATCAAGCGCGGCAGCTATGACATCGCCTCGATCTTCCGCGCCGATGGCGGGATCTACGGGCGTTACAATCTGCACGCGATCATTGCCTATTTCATCGGCATCATCGTGCAGTTGCCGTTTGCCAATACCTCACTTTATGTCGGCCCTTACGCCAATCTGGTGGACGGCGCAGACCTGTCATGGCTGGTCGGCCTGATCGTGACCTGCCCGTTGTATTACTGCCTGGCGACGCGTGGACAGGCGCAGGAGAGCAGGGCGACGCGGTTGGGCTTTACCGACTGATCCTGCGTACGCTACTCAAACAATGCCCGGCCAATCGCCGGGCATTGTCGTTTCAGTATTCTGGCGGTCACGCAAATTGGCCATATCGATCCCCTTTTGGCCAACCGGCCACTGTGCTCCGACTACGCTGTCGGCAAGAATCGAAGCCACAACTAAACGCTGCACCTTCCTTGCCCTTGGCTGATCTGACAGCCGCTGCCGTGTACAGAACATAAAAACCATCGACTCACGCTGCATTCGGGGAAACACAATATGGTCACGATGAAACGCATTCTGGGCGCCACTGTGTGCGGGCTGACGCTGCTGGCCAGCGCCGTGCAAGCCGAACAGCGCGAACTGCGGGTGTACAACTGGGCGGATTACATTCTGCCAGCGGTGCCCAAGGATTTCGCCGCCAAAAGCAACATCAAAGTGACCTGGGACACCTTCGACACCAACGAATCCCTCGAAGCCAAGTTGCTGACCGGCAACTCCGGTTACGACCTGGTAGTGCCGTCGAACCAGTTCCTCGATACCCAGATCAAGGCCGGCGTGTTCCAGAAACTCGACAAGTCCAAGCTGCCGAACTGGAGTCACCAGGACCCGGCGCTGCTCAAGTTGCTCGACTCCAACGACCCCGGCAATCAGTACGGCGTGCCGTACATGGTCGGCACGGTGCTGATCGGTTTCAACCCGGCCAAGGTCAAGGCTGCGCTTGGCGAGAATGCGCCCGTGGACAGTTGGGACCTGGTGTTCAAACCCGAGAACATGGAGAAACTGAAATCCTGCGGCGTGGCGATGCTTGATTCGCCGTCGGAAATCCTGCCGCTGGCCCTGCATTACCTGGGCCTGGACCCGAACAGCCAGAACCCGGCCGACTATGAGAAAGCCAAGGACCTGATGCTCAAGGTTCGCCCTTACGTCACCTACTTCAACTCGGCCAAGTACATGACCGACATCGCCAACGGCGACATCTGCGTGGCCATCGGTTACTCCGGCAGTTTCTACCAGTTCGGCAACCGAGCCAAAGAGGCGGGTAACGGCGTGGTGGTCGACTGGCGCTTGCCGAAGGAAGGCGCGCCGATCTGGTTCGACACCTTCGCCATTCCGAAGAGCGCGAAGAACGTTGAAGAGGCTCACGAGTTCCTCAACACCTTGCTTGAACCGAAAGTCATCGCGTCGATCAGTGACTTCCTCGGCTATCCGAACGCCAACAAGGATTCGCTGCCGCTGATCAACAAGGAAATCACCGGCAACCCGAACCTGACGCCGACCAGCGAAGCGCTGAAGACGTTGTACGTGGTGCAGCCATTGCCGCAGAAGCTGGAGCGGGTGCGGACACGGGTGTGGACCAGCATCAAGTCGGATAAATAAGCTCAAAACCGAGGGAGCGAACGATGTTCGTTCCCTCGGCCGTTATTTCGCCCGACTTTCTTCAGGCGACTTGTCCTTCGTCAGGATCAGACTCAGCAACACCGACGCCAGAATCAGTCCGCCGACAATCGCCAGCGACCACTCCACCGGCATGTGAAACCACGGCATCGCCGTCATCTTCCCGCCGATGAACACCAGCACCAGCGCCAGTCCGTACTTGAGCAAATGAAAGCGGTCGGCCATGTCCGCCAGCAGAAAATACAGCGCCCGCAGGCCCATGATCGCGAAGATGTTCGACGTGAAAATGATGAACGGATCGGTCGTCACCGCGAAAATCGCCGGGATGCTATCGACCGCAAACATCAGGTCGCTGGCCTCGATCAGCACCAGCACCAGAAACATCGGTGTGGCCCAGCGCACGCCGTTCTGCAGCACGAAAAAGCGCTCGCCATGAAAGCCGTTGGTGATCCGCAGATGTCCGCGCACCCAGCGCAGGAGCGGATTGTTATCGAGGTCCGGTTGCTGTTCGGCGAACACCAGCATCTTGATCCCGGTGATGATCAGGAACACGCCGAACACATACAGCAGCCAGGTGAACTGCGAGACCAGCCACACCCCGGCAAAGATCATCGCCGCGCGCATCACGATCGCGCCGAGCACGCCGTACAACAGCACCCGCCGCTGCAACTCCGGCGGCACGGCGAAGTAGCCGAAGATCATCACGAAGACGAACATGTTATCGATCGACAGCGACTGCTCGATCAGATAGCCGGTGAGGAATTCCAGGGTCTTGCGCTGGGCGATTTCGGGCCCGAACTCGCCGTTCAGATACCACCAGAGCAATCCGGCGAAGGCCAGCGCCAGCATGCACCAGGCAATGACCCAGGATGAGGCTTCGCGCACCGAGACCCGATGCGCCTTGCGCCCGCCGAAGACAAACAGGTCAACAGCCAGCATGGCGAGGACAAAAACGATGAAGGCGACCCACATCCAGGGTTCGCCGATGTTGATGGGGTGCATGTCGTTCTCCCTGTCTTTGTGTTTTTCGGGGTAGACGGGGCCATGCTAGTAGGAGAATTCCGACGAAGAAAAATCGTTTATTTCGCGGGTATTGTTCGTTAAAAGCGAAGTGTCGGACGACACGGGCAGCGCACGGGTAATACTTCATTCAACACTTCTTTGCTAACCTCGCTGTCGAACCAGTCCATCACGCCAGGAGCGACGATCATCGACACGCCAGATCCTCAAGCCGTCTGCAGCCCGATCACCAGCGCTGCAATATTCATCGTGGCGACCCTCAACGCCGAAGCCGAGGCGGCCGAAAAAGTCCGTGGCTGGTGCGCCGATATCGCGGGTTTGACGCGCTCGGTCGGCAAGCGCGTTCCTTCGGGAAGCCTGTCCTGCGTCTGTGGTTTTTCTTCCAGCGCCTGGGATCGCCTGTTCGGCAGTCCGCGACCGGCGTCCTTGCATGACTTTCGCGAATTCGGCGTAGAAGGGCGGCGCGCCGTCTCCACGCCGGGCGACCTGCTGCTGCACATTCGCGCCGATCAGATGGATTTGTGTTTTGAGCTGGCGACGCAGTTGATGTCGGCGCTGGACGGCGCCGTGACGGTTACTGACGAAGTGCAGGGTTTCCGCTATTTCGACATGCGCAGCATCATCGGATTTGTCGACGGCACGGAAAATCCGGTCGGGCGCAAGGCCGAGCATTTCACCCTTGTAGGCGATGAAGATCAGGCGTTCAGCGGCGGCAGTTATGTGCTGGTGCAGAAGTATCTGCACAACATGAAGGCATGGAACGAATTGCCGGTCGAGGCGCAGGAACGGGTGATCGGGCGAACCAAACTGTCTGATATCGAACTGGATGACGCGGTCAAACCGAGCAACTCCCACAGCGCTTTGACGACCATCACCAAGGACGGCGAGGAAGTCAAAATCCTGCGCGACAACATGCCGTTCGGCCGGCCCGGCGCGGGGGAGTTCGGCACTTATTTCATTGGCTACGCACGCTCGCCGGAGCCGCTGGAGCAGATGCTGGAGAACATGTTTGTCGGCAAGCCGCCGGGCAACTATGACCGGTTGCTGGACTTCAGCACGGCGGTGACCGGCAGTCTGTTCTTCGTGCCTTCGGCAGATTTACTGGAAGAACTGGCAGAGCGATAAAAAAACGGCGGGATCAATTGATCCCGCCGTTTTGCATTTACTTGCCTGCCGCCAGTGCCGGCGTACGTGGCGGCACCAAACGTTTCGACCCGGTCGCTTCGAACGCTGCTGCCAGTCGCAACAGTGTCGAATCGTCATAGGCCCGCCCGGCAAACGTCAGACCGACCGGCATGCCGATATCGGCCATCACGCCCATCGGCACGGTGACGGTCGGTACGCCGAGGTGACGAATTGCGAGGTTGCCGTTGGCGACCCAGATGCCGTTGCTCCAGGCGATATCCGCCGAGGCTGGGTTGACGTCGGCGTCGGCCGGGCCCACGTCAGCGTTGGTCGGGAACAGCACGGCGTCGAGGCCGAGGCGATCCATCCAGTCTTCTAGATCGAGCTTGCGGGTCTTCTCCAGGCCGCGCAGGCCGTCCGGCAGTGTCGGGATCTGATCCCACGGCGTGATGCCGCGCTCGGCCATGCGCACGTATTCGTCCATACCGGCGGCGAGGTCGCCTTCACGGTTGGGCAGGGTACCCGGGTCGTGCGGGAAGATTTTCGGCCCGTCGACGTCCGCCAGTCGATTGAGTTTCGGATCACCGTTGGCACGCAGGAAGTCATCGAACGCCCAGGCCGACAGGTCCCACAGTTCGTGGTGCATGAACTCTTTGGAGACGATGCCGCGATTGAACACGGTTGGCGCGCCCGGACGATCGCCTTCGCAGTTGGAGACCAGCGGGAAATCCACTTCGATCACTTCGGCGCCGGCCGCTTCGAGGGCCTGGCGTGCCTGTTTCCACAGATCGATCACCGAGGCGCGAGTGTTGATGCGTTGCCCGGTCGGGCCGCCGATGCCCGGTTCTTCGCTGGTGCCAGCTTCGGGATCGGCGTTGATGTACATGCGCGGCACGCCCAGGCGTTTGCCGGCCAGCGCATCACTTTTCACTGCCAATTCCAGATAGGAAGCCGGGCGCACCGAGGCGACGCTCGGGATCGGCACCCAAGGCTGCAGGCGCCACAGGTCGCCACGGGTGTCGGTGTCTTCGGCGACAACTACGTCGAGGACTTCCAGCAGATCGGCCATGGTGCGGGCGTACGGCACTACCACGTCCATGGTCGGCGTCAGCGGCCAGTTGCCGCGCACCGAAATCACCCCACGGGACGGCGTGTAGGCGCACAGGCCATTGTTGGATGCAGGGCCGCGACCGCTCGACCAGGTCTCTTCCGCCAGACCGAATGCCGAGAAGCTTGCGGCGGTGGCGGTGCCGGCGCCGTTCGACGAGCCGGAAGCAAACGGCGCAGTCAGATACGCGGCGTTGTAAGGACTTTCAGCGCGACCGTAGACCCCGCGCTGCATCCCGCCATTGGCCATCGGCGGCATATTGGTCTTGCCCAGGCAGATCGCGCCGCCCGCACGCAGGCGCTCGATGGTGAATGCATCGCGCTGGGCCACCAGATCGGCGAACGCCGGGCTGCCGGACGCAGCGGTCAGGCCTTTGACCAGATAGCTGTCCTTGGCGGTGTAGGGGATGCCGTCCAGCGGACCAAGGGTTTCGCCTTTGGCACGACGGGCATCGGAGGCCTGCGCCTCTTTCAAGGCCTCGGGGTTACGCACAATCACTGCATTCAAGGCAGTGGCGGTGTCCGGGCCGTCAAAGGCGTCGATGCGCGCCAGATACGCCTGCACCAGTTCAACTGCGGTGGTCTGACCGGATTCGAGCGCGGCGCGCAGTTGGGCAATGGAGACTTCAGTGACTTCGATCATGCTGTTACCGCCGACAGGTTCGCTAAAGGGTTGTTGATCATTGTTATCGTCGAAAGATGTCAAAGATTCTTGATGGGCGAAACTCTACCCTGAAGTTTGCCGAATGGCATGTCTTAATTCGATAAATATCGACAAAACTCATCGAAAAAATTCTCCGGGCGTTTCGCCAAACTGCTGGCGAAAGGCTGCGATGAAGGCCGACGTCGAATCATAACCGCAGGCTAGAGCCACTTCCGTGACACGTTCGCCACGTTCCAGCGGCGTCAGCGCACCCAGCAGACGCAAGCGCTGGCGCCAGGCGCGAAAAGTCAGGCCGGTATCGCGCAGGAACAGCCGGCTCAGGGTTTTCTCGGTCACGCCGAACTTTTCGCTCCAATGACTGAGTGTGGTCTGCTGTTCCGGATGTTGCTCGAGACTTTGATAGATCTGCCGCAAACGAAGGTCCTGGGGCAGTGGCAGCATCAGGTCGATTTGCGGGGCTTCGGCCAGTTGATCGAGGATCACCTGCGCCAGGCGTCCGTGAGGACCGCTCTGGTCATACTCGACAGGAATCTGACTGAAGGCCCGAATCAGCTCGCGCAAGAGATCACTGACGCCGAGTACATGGCAACGCTCCAGCGCCCAACTCGCCACGCTGCAATCGATGTACAGACTGCGCATTTCCGTGTGCGGGGAACTGAATACCCGATGCGGCACACCCGCCGGAATCCACACGGCCCGCTCCGGCGGCGCAACGAAACGACCGGCGGCAGTCTGCACTTCAAGTACACCCTGAATCGCGTAAGACAACTGCACCCACGGATGACTGTGGCGGCGGGTCAGGGCACGATTGGGCAGCGATTCGGTGCGTCCGTACAACGGACGCGGAAGGCTCGGCAGCCCGGGAATGCTGCGTCTGACGCTCTTGTCGTGTCCTTTTGGCGGCATCTTGAGGCTCTTAGGCGTTAGTCGGTAATTTCCAGTCACGTTAGAGTCGCTTCCACGTACTGGCAACCCCCGGATGAGCAAACCATGACGCGCCCAAGATTCTTGCCCGACAACTTCACCCTGACCCTGATCGGCGTGGTGCTGCTCGCCAGCTTCCTGCCCGCCAGTGGTCAGGTCGCGGTCGGCTTCGGCTGGCTGACCAATATCGCGATTGCGCTGCTGTTTTTCCTGCACGGCGCCAAGCTTTCGCGCGAATCGATCATCGCCGGCGCCGGCCACTGGCGCCTGCACCTGTTGGTGTTCGGTCTGACCTTTGTCCTGTTTCCGCTGTTGGGGCTGGCGCTCAAACCGCTGCTGTCGCCGCTGGTGGGCGACAACCTGTACATGGGCATGCTCTACCTCTGTGCACTGCCGGCCACGGTGCAGTCGGCGATTGCCTTCACGTCGCTGGCCCGGGGGAATATTCCGGCGGCGATCTGCAGTGCGGCGGCGTCCAGCCTGTTCGGGATCTTTCTCACGCCGTTGCTGGTGACGCTGTTGCTGAATGTGCATGGTGACGGCGGTTCGACCGTCGACGCGATCCTGAAAATCAGCGTGCAATTGCTGCTGCCGTTCATCGCCGGTCAGATCGCCCGCCGCTGGATCGGCGCCTGGGTCGGTCGCAACAAGAACTGGCTGAAATTCGTCGATCAGGGTTCGATTCTGCTGGTGGTCTACGGCGCGTTCAGCGAGGCGGTGAACGAAGGCATCTGGCATCAGATTCCAGTGATCGATCTGTTCGGTCTCGTGGTGGCCTGCTGCATTCTGCTGGGGCTGGTACTGCTGGCGTCGACGGTGTTGGGCAAGGCATTCGGCTTCAGCCAGGAAGATCGCATCACCATTTTGTTCTGCGGCTCGAAAAAGAGCCTGGCCACTGGAGTGCCGATGGCGCAGGTGCTGTTTGCCGGCAGCACGATCGGTGTGCTGATTCTGCCGCTGATGTTGTTTCACCAGATTCAATTGATGGTCTGCGCGGTGCTGGCGCAGCGTTATGCGAAACGGCAGGAATCGGTGCCTGAGCTGATGGCGCAGGTTGATCCTTGATGTTCATTTGCAAACCATCGGGTATGCGCCGGGCGAAACGTCAAACGCTCTGAGCGTGATAACCTTCTCCGTTTTTGCACGCAGATAACGTGCTACTTGAATTCTAGGGAGGGAGTTGGATGCAAAATGAATCGGGTGTGATATCGGCATTTGTCGATAATTTGCTTACTGCCGCGCGAGAATGTTCGGCGACGTTCAAACAGTTTCCAACCGGTGGGCAGGACGAAAAGCTTTTGGCCGATACCATCTTTACCAATCTGGCTAATTACAGCCTGATTGAATTCAAGGATACGGTATTAAAAAGCAAAACGGAGAATAGTAAAGTTGACCGTGTTTATGCGGTTTGTTCTGCTGTCTTTTCAGACCCGCAACTCCGGGAACTGCACGACAGCTGCCATCTGTTTGCTGGAGATGATAACGACGGGAAGCAGGTTCTCTATATTTACAGGAATGCGGTGTGCAACGTAGAAGTGCTTAGGAATGTCCCATCTGGTAAGGCAGGGTGCCTTGCTGAACGTTGTGAAGATAAAGACAAGATTAAGTTGCACATATATGCGAAAGATCTGTTTTCTGGTAACGCGAAGTACGCGTTGCCGGTAGAAGAGTTTGCAAAGTATATCGATCTGCTCGTGGCGACGACTTCGCAAGGGACGAAAGGAAGCGAAGTGTGTCTAGTGGTTGGTTACAAGGATGGAAGCGGTGAGTTTTGTTCCGAGCGATTTGAAAGCATTACAGCGCTGCATGTATGGTTCAAGGCTGAACAATCCAAACAGCACGCTAATGCAAATGTTAAAGCCGGGCCGGCGCAAGGTTCGGACTCCAGTGCCAGTCCCGGTTCCGGGAGAAAGCGCCGTGGCGGTGGCGATGGCGGAATGAGTGGCCCGAAATGATGCGCGCGCAAACATTGATTCAATTGCGCGTCGTAGACTCTTCACGAGTCCATTAGTCTGTCATGCGGGCTTCCTGACGTTGCAAGCCGATCGAAAGCATAAATGTGCAAATACGGCGCAACCAGTCGTTGGCTGGTTGCGCCGGCAAGCATCACTGAGGACTATTGAACTGATCCGAATAGCTGCCGTTCATGAGGGCGGAAGCGACCTGGTCAGAGCCTACGCCAACGCGAGTGGACGCGAATCGACTGGCCCCCACTTTATCGCCGCCATCGGAGGCGAGGGCGCCCGCGCGGACGTGGTCGGAACCGTCAGAAGCTACAGCGCCAGCGCCAACGTGATCGGAACCATCAGAAGCTACGGCTCCGGCGCCAACGTGATCGGAACCATCCGAAGCCACCGCTCCGGCACCAACGTGATCGGAACCATCCGAAGCCACCGCTCCGGCACCAACGTGATCGGAACCATCAGAAGCAACCGCTCCGGC